>CAMAVV010000005.1 GCA_945861815.1 Thermoflexus hugenholtzii JAD2 | reverse complement strand
GGTGGCATCGGCCTGCTGAAGGCGGCATGCCTTCAGAAAGCGGTCGAGGCCGGTGGACTGTTTGGTTGAAGAGATTTCAGACATAGCCTGCGCCGGACAAGACTCTAGCAAAGCCAGGGGCAATCGCGACGTTCATATTAGCACAGAGGCCTGGTATGCCCAGAGAAAAAGAACGGCCCCAACGATGTTGGGGCCGTTCGCACAATACTTACTTTTAGCTAGCGACGCTTATTTGTTAAGCCACACCGTATCGAGCCGCAAGCCCATGTGTACGGCGAAGCGCCCCTGCCGGAATCCTTCGACGGGTTTTTGGAGAGGCCAGGTGGAGAAGCTGTTGACGAAGGGGACGAAGATCGACTGATCGATGAGCCGCCGCTGCAAATTCTGCACAATCGTCTTTCTTCGATTGGCATCCAACGTCTCATCTTGCTCTTTCGCCATCCTGTCCACTTCGGGGTCGGACCACTTGCCGTAGTTCCTCGGCGCGCCGGTGACGGTGTAATCCAGAATCGTGTCCGAGACGTCGTCAATGACACGCCCGCCGTACATACCGGAGAAGTCGAAATCGCCCGCCAGGAGGGAGGCTGTGAGCTGACCGCCCGTCGCCGTCAGGATCAAGTTCGTCTGGAAGCCCATCTTTCGGAACTGCGCCTCGAGCGCCTGGGACACTTCAGGGAAGTTGGCGGTCGACTGTATCTTGAACGTGACTTTGGACGGATCGACGCCAGCGGCGGTCAAGATACGCCTGCCCTCCGTCCGGTCGGCCTCCGTCACGCCCTTGAAGCCGGGCAGGGCAAGCATCTCAGAGGCAGGCAAACCCCAGCGACCGCCGCTCTCCGGGCCGAGCATGATAGAGGGCGGGTAGAAAGAGAGGCCGCCGCGGTCAAGCTGATGCACTTCCTTGAAGTCCATCATCATCATGATGGCCTTGCGCACCTGGAGGTTGTCCCATGGCGCTTTTTTACTGTTGAGGTAGTAGCCGAAGGAGTCACGGCTGAAGGTCAGGATCTTCGCATCGGCGACGGAGGACTTGAGGTCGTTGCCGAATTGGAAGGTGAAGTCATAGCCGCAGCCGCAGTCGATGCGTCCTGTGCGGAAGGCGGCGCGCGCCGTGTTCACATCGGTGATGAACTGGAGGTCGAGGCCGTCAAGGAATGGCAGCGCGCGCCCGCGCTCATCCTTCCGATGGTACGAGTCGAATCGCTTCGCCGCGACGGATGTCTGGGACTTGTAGTCGGTGACGACGAAGGGGCCTGTGCCAATAGGATTCTTGATGGCATTGCTGGAATCTTTGCCCAATGACGGGTGGTACATGAGCAGGAAGGGAGCGGCGAAGTTGGCCAAGAACGATGCGCTGGGCTTATCGATCGTCAGCCGCACCGTATTCGTGTCCACTGCCTCCATCTTCGTGATGGGCCGCACGCGGCTCAAGTTCACGCTGATGATTGCCGTGGGCGGCGATGGCGGCGGCGGGTTCTTGGCGCGGTCGAGATTGAACACGGCGTCCTGGGCGGTGAAGGGCTGGCCGTTGTGCCACTTGGCCGTTTTCACTAGGAAGAGCGTCAGCACCGTGCCATCGGAACTGATCTCCCATCGCTCCGCCAGGTCCGGCTCGAGGGTGCCGGGTTCTTCAGCCTTCAGGGCGATGAGATTGCTCCAGAAGTTCATGGTGTGCTCTACACTGAACTGGCTGGTAACCGCGTAGGTGTCCCAGGGCTCAAAATCCCTGAGGAGGCGCATGCGGAGCGTCCCGCCGCGCTTGGGCTCCACGCCCACCGGGGTTGGCGTCGGCGATGGCGGCGCGATGGGGACAGGCGTGGCCGTTGCCACAGGAGTGCGCGTGGCGGTTGGCACAGGCGCAGTGGTCGCCGTTGGCGCAACGGTGGGCGCGGCGGCTGTGGCCCCTCTTGTGGGCGTCGCCTCTTCGTCATCACCGCCGCATGCGGTCACAACGAAGCTGGCGACGATCGCGAGAACAAGCGTCACCCAAAGGATGCGTAGTCGTCTTTTCATTGCGCCTCCCTGCACGTCTGCCTGCCACAGGCGTTTCCCTTGTCTCCCATAAAGCCGCGCACTGTGGTGTTGGGGGATTTTATCGACGCTTTTCCATCAGCGTCAAGGCAGAAATCTGCGATTCCTTCCATATATGGTCAGAAACCGCGTGGGATTACGAGAAAATAGCCCCGTTTGACGTTCCGGGAGCGTGACAGATGTATTGTGGTATCCTTCGGCGGTTCTCCACCTCTGGTTGAACATACCACTTCATGCGCCGTTCTCCCCTGACAGTCGTCTATCTCACGGTCTTTATTGACCTTTTGGGCTTTGGCATCATCCTGCCTTTGCTCCCTCTCTATGCGGAGGAGTTGGGCGCGACGGGCCTATGGGTCGGCGGCATCCTCACCTCGTATTCCGGCTTGCAGTTCCTGAGCGCGCCTCTTCTTGGCCGCCTGAGCGACCGCATCGGGCGACGGCCGGTGATCCTTGCAAGCCTGGCCGGGTCCACTGCCGGGTTCATCATCACGGGCCTTGCGAACAGTCTTCCTCCTCTCCTGGTAGGACGAGCAGTCGCAGGGCTTTTTGGCGGGAGTATCGCCCCTGCGCAGGCATACATCGCCGATGTGAGCTCGCCGCAAGAGCGGACGCGCGCGATGGGACGGCTTGGGGCGTGCATCGGGTTAGGGTTCGTCCTTGGGCCGGCACTGGGCGCCGGGCTCAGCCACTTCGGATTCGGAGCCGCATCCTTTGCCGCCGCAGGACTCGCGGGCGCGAACTTCCTTCTCGGGCTCTTCATCCTCAAAGAGCCTCCTCGAGCCAGCGCGGGGACAGCTCACGCACGGCCAAACATGTCGCTCTTGGCATCGGCTTTCTCGAAGCCGACCACGCGCCGCCTGCTAGTCGCAACCTTTCTTACCACCTTCGCCTTTGTGGCAATGGAGGCGACGTTCGCGCTCCTTGGCGAAGAGCGCTACGGCCTGAGCGAAGGCCAACTCGGCTTGATTTTTGCCCTTGGCGGCGTGGTCATCATCATCACGCAAGGGATGATGGTCGGGAGGCTGAGCGCACGCCACGGCGAACGGCGAACGGCACTGATAGGCGCGTCAATCTTGGCGGGAGGACTGCTCCTCTTGCCTCTCTCGCCGGGACTTGGAGTCGCAGCTCTGTTTCTCGGGGTTATCGCCGCAGGACAGGGGCTTCTGTCGCCAGCGCTTTCCAGCATGCTCTCTCTTGACGCGGGTGCAGGCCGCCAGGGAAGTATCCTTGGCCTGGGGCAAGCTCACGCCGCCGCCGCGCGCGCCATCGGCCCAATCGTCGCGGGCGCTCTCTTCGATGCCGACGACGCGCTCCCGTACCTAGTGGCCGGACTTGTTGTTGTTGGCGTTTTCATTGTCCTCGCCGGCCTCACGGCTAAGCGCGTAGGGGATGACCTTAGTCCGTCCCCTACGGGGAGCGGGAGTTCCTAGCGCGCGGTGTGTGAAGAGGGCATGAAAATGGCCGCGGGTCATGTGAAGCGAGTGTGAACGCCGTGCCGAGGCCTGGGCAGCGATAGAGGCTCTTTATCCCTCCTTCTCTCGCCGCCCGTTTCGCTTGTTGCGACTCCAGGCGCGGCTATAATACGGGCCTGCTCCAGAGAGAGGTCGGCCGCTATATGGGGCACAAGGATGTAGCGTGAAGACCTTCGACTATGCGTCGCCTGCAACGCTCCAAGAGGCCCTCGGCCTTCTTGGCCGCTTCACCGGCGACGCGCGTCCCTTGGCTGGCGGCACCGACCTTATCGCCCAGATACAAGAGCGCCGCCGAGAGCCAGACGTCGTCCTCGATATCAAGCGCATCCCTGAATGTATGCGCCTCTCCTTGGAAAAGGACGGCCTCCACATCGGGGCGGCTGTCACTTGCTCGGCCCTCATCGCTCATCCCGCCGTCCGCGAGCGCTTCTCTATCTTGGCGCAAGTCGCGTCCCTCATCGGCTCCGTCCAGATACAGAATCGCGCGGGCCTGGGCGGCAACCTCTGCAACGCCGCACCGTCCGCCGATGGGATTCCCGGGCTTATCTGCCTAAACGCCCAGGCAGTCATCGCCGGGCCAAAGGGCCGCCGAGTGGTGGCCGTCGAGGAGTTCTGCATCGGGCCAGGGAAGACAGTGCTAGGACGCGATGAGCTCTTGGTAGAGCTGCTCGTCCCCGAGCCGCCAGCGCACAGCGCCGGTTCCTATCTGCGGTTCATCCCTCGCGCCGAGATGGACATTGCCGTTGCGGGCGCGGGCAGTTTCGTGACGCTTGACCCGAAGAGCAACCGTTGCAAAGAGGCGCGCATCGCCCTGGCCGCCGTGGCGCCCACCGTTGTTCGCGCACGGGCCGCCGAACAATCGCTCACGGGCCAGCCCCTCACCACATCTGCGATCGAGAGAGCGGGCGATCTGGCGATGCAGGCGGCGAGCCCTATCAGCGACGTGCGCGGCTCGAAGGAGTATCGCCTCGAACTGGCGCGCGTCCTGACACGCCGCACCCTCGCCGACTGCGCGAAACAACTCGGCATATCCTTATAGGGCACAGCGACAGCATCATGACCAAGAAAACCATCACGCCCACCATCAACGGCGAGCCGAAAGAGCTTCTCGTCGATCAGCGCATAACGCTTCTCGATATGCTTCGGGACGAGCTCCACCTCACCGGGGCGAAAGAGGGCTGCGGCAACGGCAACTGCGGCGCGTGCACCGTCCATCTCGATGGCCTCTCCGTCGATTCTTGCCTCGTCCTCGCCGTGGAGACCACCGGGCGCAGCGTCACCACCATCGAAGGACTTGCCAAGGGCGGCGCGCTCGACCCTGTGCAGGCGGCGTTTCTCAACAATAGCGGGATGCAGTGCGGCATCTGCACGCCTGGGTTTATCATGGCCACAAAGGCCCTGCTCGCCAAGAAGCCAAATCCCACCGAACACGAGATTCGGACGAGCCTCGCAGGGAACCTGTGCCGCTGTACCGGCTACGACAAGATCGTCCGGTCGGTGCTTGCATTAACGAAGGACTAATGTCATGACGACTACCGAGAAGCAACCGGCACTCATCGGCCAGCGCATCGCAAAGGTAGACGGCCTTGAGCGCGTTACAGGCCAGGCGGCCTACGGGGCAGATATCCACCTGTCCGGGATGCTCCACGGCAAGCTGCTCCACAGCCCGCACGCTCATGCCGTCATCAAAGGCATCGACACGGCCGCGGCGCTGAAACTTCCCGGGGTGATGGCTATCATCACTGCCGCCGACTTCCCGGAATTGACGCAAGAGGCTGCTATCTCAGGCAGCAGCGAATACTCCATCGGCGCGGCGAACCTTCGAAGGCTATGGATGGCCCACGAAAAGGCGCTCTTCAGTGGACATCCTGTCGCCGCCGTGGCCGCCACAGACCCGTACATCGCAGAGCAAGCGCTGGCTCTCATCAAGGTTGATTACGATGTGCTGCCCTGGGTAAAGGACATCGACGACGCCATACAGCCCAGTGCGACGCTCATCCACGAAGACTTGTTCACGCACACCCTCGGGGAACTCCCGAAGAAAGCCAGCAACGTCGCCCAGCACGTGGAGATCGGCAACGGCGACATCGAGGCGGCCTTCCGCGATTCAGACGTCGTCATCGAGAACGAGTACAGGACGCAGCGGGTACACCAGGGGTACATCGAGCCGCAGGCGTCCACGGCCCAGGTGGACCCATCGGGCCACGTCACCGTCTGGACCACCATCCAGGGCGTCCACTGGGCACGGTTCGACCTGGCTTCCATCCTCAACATCCCTCTCGGCAAACTGCGCGTCGTGCCCATGGAGATAGGCGGGGCATTCGGAGGCAAGGTCTACCCGACGCTTGAAGCCCTCTGCATCCTCCTCTCCAAGAAGAGCGGCCGCCCTGTGAAGATGGTCCTCTCCCGGGAGGAAGTCCTTCGCATGACTGGCCCCACCTCCGGCTCTATCGTGAAGATCAAGACGGGCTGCAAGAAAGACGGCACGCTCACCGCCTTCGACGCCAAGATATGGATGGACTCGGGCGCATTCCCCGGCTCGCCTGTGGCCGGCGCGACGCTTGCAGGCTTCTCCGTCTATCAGTTCAAGGCATTTCACATCGATGGCTACGACGTGCTCACGAACAAGGTGCGCGTCCAGGCATATCGCGGCCCCGGCGCTCCGCAAGCCTGCTTCGCCATGGAGCAGCAGATCGACCTCATGGCTGCCAAGATCGGCATGAACCCTCTGGCTATGCGCATCAAGAACATCTCGAAGGAGGGCGACCCAATGACCCACGGACGCCCTCACGTCAAAATCGGCTTCACAGAGGTGCTTGAGCGCGTGAAGGCTCACCCAGCCTGGACATCGCCGATCAACGGCCCTTGGCGCGGGCGCGGCATGGCATGCGGCATGTGGATGGGCGGAACAGGCAACTCAAGCGCGCATCTTACGGTGAACGGCGATGGCTCCGTCTCCGTCGTCGTCGGCTCCGTTGACCTCACCGGCACCCGAACCTCTCTCGCGCAGATCGCGGCGGACGAATTTCGCATACCGTTGGAAAAAGTTCTGGTCACCGTGGGCGACACCGATCAGACGGGATACACGGACACGAGCGGGGGCAGCCGGATCACCTACAGCATGGGCACCGCAGTCCATAGAGCCTGTGTGGAGGCCGTCGAAAAACTCAAGGGCGTTGTCGCAGCGCAGCTTAAAGTTCCGGTGGCAGACATCACCTACCAGAATGGAATCTTCAAGGCAAGCAACGGCCAGTCGCTTACCTTCGAACAGGCAGCGCGCACGAGCATGCGCCGTGGCGATGGCCCTGTGACCGCCGTGGGCGCAGTGCGCCGCCTGAAGCACGCCCCAACATTTGGCGCGCACGTTGCGGATGTGGAGGTTGACCCGGAGACAGGCAAGGTAACGCTGCTCAACTACACCATCTTCCAAGATGTTGGCCGGGCGGTGAATCCCACTCAGGTGGAAGGGCAGATGCAAGGCGGCGCGGCGCAAGGCATCGGCTGGGCATTGTTCGAAGACTACGTCTATGACGAAAAGGGAAACATTCGGAATGCCAGCCTCCTCGACTACCGGATGCCAACAGCCCTCGACCTCCCGATGATCGGCGCGGAGATCATCGAAGTGCCCGCAGGCGACGGGCCCTTCGGCGTGCGGGGCTGCGGGGAGGTCCCCATCGTTCCGCCCATCGCAACGATCGCGAATGCGATCGCGAATGCAACAGGCGTGCGTATCAAAGAGACGCCCTTCACGCCAGAGCGTGTGTTCTGGGCATTGCGCAAAGCGGGGAAAGCGTAGCAGAAAGAAACAAATCACCCTCTCCTCTCGCGTCCGCGAGTTCCTCTCTCATCCAGGGCGAGGCGAGGGAGATGAGGGGACATTCGTGAGCCTCGTTCAACAAGGCTCATGCAGGAGCGAGGCACGCTTTGGACTTTCGATGGTCGAAAGAAGACGACCGCTTCCGCCAGGAGATCCGCAACTTCCTCGCACAGGAGCTGCCACCGAACTGGGACGACGACTCCTCCGACGGCGAGGGCCTCGACGCCGAAGAGAAGATTCAGTTCGCCAAACGCTTCTCGCGCAAGCTGGGTGAAAAGAAATGGCTGTGCGCAAGCTGGCCTGAGGAATACGGTGGCCTTAACTGGCCGCCGATGAAACAGTTCATCTTCAACGAAGAGCTGGGCAAGCGCCGCATCGACCTCTCTCGCCTGGCGATGGGCGCAGGCGTCCTCATCGTCGGCCCGTCCATCATCGCCCACGGGACACCTGAGCAAAGGGCACGCTTTCTGCCGCCAATCGCCCGTGGCGACGCTCAGTGGGCGCAGCTCTACAGCGAGCCAAACGCAGGCTCTGACCTGGCCAGCATCGAAACGACCGCCGACGACATGGGCGACTACTTCCTGGTGAACGGCTGGAAGACGTGGAGCTCTATGGCCGAGAAGGCCCAGTGGGCCGCCATGCTCGCACGCACCGACCGCAAGGCCCCGAAGCATAGGGGCATCAGCTATCTCTTGCTCGACCTCAAGACGCCCGGCATCACGTTCTTCCCTCTGGTCAACATGTGCGACGTGGCCCACTTCAACACGATCCATCTGGAAAACGTCGTCGTCCCCAAGAACTGTCTCCTTGGCGAGCAGAACAACGGCTGGCGCGCGGCAACGTCCACGCTGAACTTGGAACGCTCCTTCATCCGCCACGTTTGCAACGGTCTCCAGTATTTCGATGAGCTGCTGCGCACGGCTAAACAAGGCACCGGCGGGCGCAAGCCCCTAAAGGAAAACGTCCAGCTGCGCCACCGCCTGGCGGAACTGGCCATCGAGACACACATCTCACAGCTCTTCGCCTATCGCATCGCCTGGATGCAGGAGCACGAGCACAAGCCCGCCTACGAGACATCGATTCAAAAGCTCTTCAACAGCGAGATGACACAGCGGATGGTGCAAGTGGGGATGGAAATCACCGGGCTGCACGGACAGCTCGCGTTAGGGTCGCCGCACCAGGTGATGAAGGGCAAGGCGCAGTTGCTCTACCGCGCGCAGCGGGCTATCACGATAGGCGGCGGAACATCGGAGATACAGCGCAACCTGATCGGCCAGCGGGGACTTGGGTTGCCGAAGGGGAATTAGTCCAGCACCTTCTCCGCTGCCAGCTTGTCCGTCTGTGCCTCAGGGATTCCCAGAAGCTCTTGCAGGTAGTACTGGGTGTCCCGGCCAACGAGCGGCCCCGGCCCACGGACGCGCGGCTGTGTTCCGCTCATCTTCCACGGCACGGTGTAGACCACGGCATTGCCGAAGGGATGCGGCACTTCCATCCAACTCTCGCGGTCCTTGTAGTGCTCGTCCTCCGCCACCTGCGCGACATTGAGCACCGGAGCCGACGCGACGCCGTGCGATTGTAATAGCTCAGCGATATCGACTGCGTTGCGATTGAGCGTCCAAGCTGTGATCAGCATGTCGAGGGATCGCTGGTTGCGAAGGCGCAGATAGGCATCAGCGAAGCGCTCGTCTGTCGCCCAGGTCTCGTTTCCCGTCGCAGCGCATAATCGACGCCACTCGGCGTCGGTGGCGATGGCGATGGTCACCCAGGCATCGTCGCCCGTGCAGCGATAGACGTTGTGGGGCGCCATCGTCAAATCGTGGTTCGCGATGGCGTGCTGTACACGTTTGTTGAAGACATAGTCGAGGAGGGGCGCGCCGAACATGCCGATCGTTGCCTCCGCTTGGGCGATATCTATATATTGTCCCTCGCCGGTGCGGGCGCGATGGCGCAGGGCCGCCAAGAGGGCATAGGCCCCAAGGACGCCGTTCATCGGATCGAGGATGGCGATATTGAAGGGCCTCGGCTCATCCTTGTCGTAGCCCTGGAGCGTATCCATCCCGGTGACGCAGGCCAGGTTTGTGCCAAAGCCGCTCGCGGTGCGCAGCGGCCCCACTTGGCCGTAGGCGGAGGCCGAGACCATGATGATGTCCGGCCGGATCTTTCGCAGTTCGGCATAGCTCAGGCCCAGTTTTTCCATCACACCAGGCCGGTAGTTTTCAATCACTACGTCGCTTTGCTGCACCATCTCCTTCGCGATACTCACGCCCTGGGGCCTAGCAAGATTCAGCTGGATGCTCTTCATGCTGTGCTGAACGTTGATGGTGAAGAGCCCTTCGCCCTGGCTTCCGGCAAGACTAACCGTCGTGGCGCGCGCATTGTCAAAGCTGGTGCGGCTCTCGACCTTAACGACCTCTGCGCCCAGGTCGGCGAAGATATTGCCCATCACCGTCGCGACCCAGAACCAGCCGAAGTTCGTGACGCGCAGATTCCCGAAAACATTCTCGTCGTGGCGAGGCATCACGAGATCACCCCCGCACGGTGCAGGTCAGACATCTCAGCGTGGGAAAAACCCAGCAAACCGCAGTAGACCTGCTCGTTGTCCTGCCCCAGCATCGGGGCGGGCCGCGCCAGCGCCCAGGGCGTTGCCGAGAGTTGGTATGGAGCGCCGGGAAGCGTCAATGCGCCTGCGACGGGATGCTTCACACTCCTGAAGAAATCCCGCGACTGAAAGTTGCTGTCGAAAAGTAAGTCGCCCATAGTGTTGAGCGGTGCGCAGGGGGCGCGATGCCGCTGAAAGATCTCGAATATCTCCTTCTTCGTCCGGCTCATAAGCCAGTCGTTCATGAGGGCATACAGTTCATCGCGATACTGGCCGCGCTCCATAAAGGAACCACTGAACATCGGCTCTTTAGCCCAGTCGGGATCGCCCATCGCCTTCACGACGCCTTCCCATTGATGCCCCTCGTAGGCATGGATATAGACAAAGCCATCCTTGCAAGGGAGGAGCGCCGCCGGAGCGCCGCCGGCATGCAGTTTGCCCTGGCGCGACAGGTACGTGCCGACGTAGTGATAGACGCCGATTCGCGTGGGCCCCGTGCAAAGCAGCGCCATCAGGTCCGCCTCCGCGATGTCGATATGTTGCCCTTGCCCCGTGGCCTCCCGAGCATGCAGCGCCAGCATCGAAGCCATCGCTGCGCATATCCCTGCGAAGTGGTCGGTGAAATGCCACGCGCCCCGCAGCGGCTCTCTATCCGGGTCGCCAAGGTACCCCTGGCCCGCGCCTGAGGCGTGCCACGCCACCATGTCGTCGCCGCGATAATGGCTATGCCGCCCTTGCATCCCGAAAGGACGTAGCGACGTGACGATCAATCGCGGGTTGGATGCGCGAAGCTTGCTAGGGCTAAGGCCTAACCCTTCGAGATAGCCCGGCTCGCAGTTTTCGACAAAAATGTCCGTGGTCGCCAGCAGAGCTTTTAGCATTCGCGCGCCGGATGGCGATGTGATATCCAGCGTCACGCCCAGCTTATTGGCGTTGACATGCAGGAAAAGGCCGCTCGCCTCGCTTTCGGGGACGTCATGGGGAAATGGCCCGAAGGCCCGCGAACGATCGCCCACAGGCGGCTCGACTTTAATAACCGTCGCGCCCAAGTCCGCCATCAGCCGCGAGGCGAAAGGCGCTGCGATGAAGGAGCCGTACTCCAGGACTCGAACGCCTTCGAGGGCCTTTGGCGCCATTGTTGCGCCTACGCCAGGAACCCGCCGTCGATATAGAGGGTCTGCCCGGTGATATACGCCGCAGCCGGGGAGGCGAGGAAGGCAACCAAGAGCCCCATCTCGCGAGCAGTCCCTAACCTGCGCATCGGTATCTCGCTCAAGATCCGCTGACGCATGCGCTCGTCCTCCAATTGCGTCCGCGTCAGCTCCGTCTCCACGTAGCCGGGCCCGATCGCGTTGACTGTGATGCCGTGCCGCGCCCACTCGACGGCCATCGCGCGCGTGAAAGCGCACAGCGCAGCCTTCGATGCGACGTAGGAGACGCGAAAGTGCGAAGACTTCGCGGCGTCCACGGATGATATGTTGATGACGCGCCCCTCTTTACGCTGCAAAAAGTGCGGCCCAAAGGCGCGCATCGTCATCATGGCGGCGGTGAGGTTCACATCAAGAACGCGATGCCACTCCTCGTTCGACGTTGGTTCGAAGAAACCGGGGATGCCAACCGCCGACGGAGGATTGAAGCCGGGGATGGGCACCAGCGGCTTCGGCACCATCGCCCCGGCATTGTTGACGAGGATATCAACGCGGCCCAGCCCTGCGAAGGCCGTCCTTGCCAGCCGCTCCACGTCTTCCTGCTTGGAAATATCAGTGGCCGCGACCACGCATGTGCGCCCCATCTTCCGTATCTCAGCGCCGAGGGTTTCCAATTCCGCCTTGCCCCGTGCCGCGACACACAGGTCAACGCCAGCTTCGGCAAGGGTCAGCGATATGCCGCGCCCTATGCCACGGCTCGCGCCAGTGACGACAGCCTTTTTGCCTGCGATGGAAAAGTCAGGGAGCGTCATGAGCCCTTCCTGCCTCGCTGTTTTCGAGAGCAGTCAGACGATACCTTTCGCCACCAGAGGCGTCAAGGATGTCAGCAGCCTTGACATGTTCTTCGAGGGCCCTAAGAGATGGTGGGGTCTCCTAGGGCAATGATACCCGGCTCTTTGCTTCGTTGACACTATCCTTCAGGGTAACTACAATCCCGCCAATCCCAGGAGAAACGCTCCTTATAGGAGGCCAGCGATATACACGGGCACGATCATCTCGTCCGACGATCATGTCATGGAGCCTGGGGACCTGTGGCTCGAGCGCATCGGCGCGCGGTACGGCGACCGCACCCCGCGGATCGTCCAGGAAGAGACGACGGACTGGTGGGTCTCGGGTAGCCAGCGCATCATGCCGCTTAGCCCAGGGACGCTCGTGGGGAAGCGATTCGAGGACCCGGAGAAGCTCTCCCGGCTAGCCCGGGCCAGCGACGTCCGCCCCGGCGCCTTCCTTCCCGGCGAGCGCATCAAGGACATGGACGCCGACGGGATAGCGGCAAGTGTCATTTATGGCAGTGTGGCCATCGCCCTCTACCACATCCATGACCTGGCGATGCTGACAGACTTGCTTCGGGCTTACAACGATTGGATAGCCGAGTATTGCCAGGCAGCGCCGCGACGCTTGAAGGGGATCGGACTCCTCAATGCTGAGGACGTTCCATCGGCGGTGGAGGAGCTTGAGCGCTGCGCGCGCCTGGGGCTTGCAGGGGGACTCATCACGACGCATCTGGGGACGGGCGATTCCTACGCCGACCCGCGCTACGAGCCGCTGTGGGATGCCGCCGAAAAGCTCGCCATGCCCCTGGGCATCCACATCGGCGCGAACCGCCCAGGGCCCGACCAGCAGTTCAGCAAGAACGTCATCAGCATGTCGTTCCTCACCACCTACGATTACTGGGTGCGTGTCTCCCTTGCCGATATCATCTTTTCAGGAGTCTTCGACCGGCACCCCAAGCTGCTCATCGGCTCCATCGAGCACGAGCTGGCGTGGATACCGCACTGGCTGGAACGGATGGATTACGCGTATACCCAGAAGCTGCGCATGCCGGGCCGCTACACGTTCAAGCGGGCGAAGGTCCCGAGCGACTATTTCCAGAGCAACTGCTTCGCCAGCTTCCAAGAGGATGCCCTTGGGATCCGCCTGCGGGACATCATCGGCGTGCACGCCATGCTCTGGGGCTCCGACTATCCCCACGTGGAGTCGACGTTCCCCAAGAGCAGGGAAATCACGGCACGGATCTTGAAGGATTGCTCAAACACAGAGCAGGCGCTTATCCTGCACGGCAACGCCTCGCGCGTCTATCACCTGGAGTGACCAGGCTGGGTGCAGCCTTCACCCATCACTTCGGCTGCTTGATTTTGTACAGCGCCAGGGTGTTGTCCCAGAGAATCTTCTTCTTGCTCGCGGCAGGCAGCGGCAGTTCCAAGAATTCCTTCATCGCCTTTGGGTAGTGGGCATCGCTGTGGGGAAAGTCGGTAGAGACGACAAGATGGTCGTCGCCCACGATCTTGGCGGTGACGCCGGCCAGCTTCTCATCAGCCTCCACCGATGTCCAGGCATGGCGCTTGAAGTAATAGCTCGGCTCTCTCTTTATCTGGGGCAATTCGCCCACGGGGCCGCGCCATTCGTAGCGGCTATCCATGCGCTCGAGGAGGAAGGGCACCCAGCTGCTGTTCGCCTCGAGATAGGCGGTGCGCAACCTCGGGAAGCGAGTGTAGACGCCGCCCATCGCCATGCTGACCGCGGCCATCATCTGCTCGAAGGGGTGAGCGACCGTGTGCAAGGTGGCGAAGGTGCGGAAGCGGTCCGCGCCAACTTCAGGCAAGGCAGTGCCGATGGCCTCATGGAAACAGACTGGCACGTCTAGCTCTTGGCAGGTCTCCCATATCGGGTCATAGATAGGGTCATGCCAGGCGCGGCCGTTATAAATGTTGGGGCGAACGAAGACGCCTTTGAATCCTAAGTCCTTCACCACACGCTTGGCCTCTTTCGCCGCCTCATTCGGATCGTGGACGGGAATCATCCCCACGCCGAAACAGCGCTTCGGGTCGCAGGCGTGGATGAAGTCGTTCAGCCAGTTATTGTAGGCGCGGCAAATGGCGGCGGAGAGCCGAGGATCCATATCGTTCACCGCGATCGCCCAGAGGGCGCGGCTCGGAAAGAGCACGGCTAAATCGAGACCCTCCTTTGCCATCGCCATCATCTGCGCCTTGGGTGTGAAGCCGTCCGCGATCTCGTCGCCATACTTCCGGCGGAGCATCGCTTGGTCTTTCTTGCTGACCGCAGGATCTGTCGGCCAGAGGCGCGGGAAGACCTCGCCCAAAACCTCGACGCGGATGTCCCAGTCCGATTCCTGCAAGCCTTTCGGCGCGCGGTCGAGAAAGGGTTTGTCGATATACTTCTGCCAGAGGTCGGCAGGCTCCACGATGTGCAGGTCGCTATCGATGATCTTGTACTTGCCCTTCGCCATGGGAGGCCTTTCTGCCCGCCGGAGGCGGACGCGAGGGAGGGTTAGGCTTTGCCTTCTCGCTTCATTCTGTCCGTGACCAGCTTCGTCAACTCCGCCTTCTGCACCTTGCCTCCCGCCGACATCGGCAGGGCCTCAACGATCTCGACTCTCTCAGGCAAGTCGAGCACTGTCATCTTCTGGGCCTTCAGGAAATCAACGGCCTCCGCGATCATCAGCGGCGATACGTTTGGCCTGAGGACGACGAATGCGCACGCCCTTTCGCCGAGGACTCTGTCCGGCATGGCGGCGACTGCAATCTCCTGTACCTTTGGGTGCTTACCGAGCATCTCTTCGATCAGCGCCGGGCTGATGTTGTGCCCGCCGCGAAGGATCATGTCCTTCTTCCGCCCAACGATGCGCAGATAGCCATCCTCATCGATAACGCCCAGGTCGCCGCTCAGATACCAGCCGTCATCGCGGAAGGCCTCCGCCGTGCGCGCTGGGTCATTCAAGTAGCCGCGCGTCTTGTTCGGCCCTCGCCACGAAACTTCGCCTGCCGCCCCCGGCGGCACTTCGCGGTAGTCGTTGTCGAAGAGCTTCAACTCCTGCCCAGGCAGGCGACGTCCTACGGTGCGCAAGCGCTTCTCCCGAGGGTCGTCTATGGAGGTCATGGACGGCACGCCGCCATCGGTGGAGCCGTAGGAGACTTGCGTGCGGCAATCGAGGAGCTGTTCGATGGCAAGCCCGGCGTCGTAGGGCAGAGGCGCGCCAGCGTTGTTGAACCTGGTGAAGCGCGAATAGTCGCCACTACGGGCCTTTGGCGAATCGGCCATGCGCACGATCTGTGCAGGCACGGCCGTCGCGAAGGTCGCCTTCTCTCGCTGGATGATTTCCAGCGCCTGGTCAGGGTCGTAGCGCTCGATCATAATCGACGTTCCGCCAGTGAGAAGCGGCGCAAGAACGGGGAAGACGTAGCCGGTCGAGCCCATGGAGGCTGGCGCGATCTGCACCGCGATGTCGTCCTTCGTGAGCTTGATGCGCTGGGCATACTGCACGGCGAGAAAGGCATAGAGGTCGTTTCCTGACCAGACACTCGCCTTCGGCAGCGCCGTGGTGCCGGAACTGACCATCACAAGCCCTGGATCGTCCGGGTCCGGGCGGTTGCCTCGAATCTCCTCAGGTGTCGCGCTCTTCTTCGCCGGCGCGTCGATGATTGCCTCTAACGCAGTCGCCTGGGATGGAACAGCATCGCCGGAGACGATGATGTGCTTGAGCGTCGGCGTGTTTTGCTGAAGCCCCTTCGCCATCTTGTAGTGGTCAAAGTCACGATAGGCCCCTAGCGTGATGAAGACCTTCGCCTGCGACACTTTGAGCAGATGTCCGACCTCCACTTCGCGCCAAGCCTCGTGGAGCGGCAGCAGCAGCGCGCCTATGCGATTGCAGGCGAAGTGAGCCAGGGGAATCTCGGCGCGACTCGGCGATTGGAGAGCCACTGGGTCACCCCTCGCGACGCCGATGGAGAGCAGATAGTCGGAGAGGCGCACCACGCGCGCAATGAGCTCTTCGTACGACCACCGCCGCGACGCGTCGGCGACCGCCAGCTTCTCCGGCGTAGCCCGGGCGTGGCCCGCCAGGAGCTCAAAGAGGGTCTGGTCCGACCAGAAGCCCTCACGGCGGTACTGCGCCTTCAGCGCCGGGATGACATTCCTTGCGGGCATCGCCTCGCCCCTCTACTACTGCATCGGTGAAAAGCTGACCGGCTTGACGATGCGCAATGTGTGATGGCTGATAAGGGGGCGCAGGCGCGTATCAAGCTTCTTGAGCACTCCGTCCTTCGCCTGGCGCTCACGGATCTCGAAGAGGTGCGCCGCCGACTCGAACTGCCAAAGATCGACGATGGTGTTGCGTGGGCCGATCTCTGTCTCCCATGCGCCGGTGAGTTTCCTCCCTAACTGAGTCAGACGGCTAAGGTAGTCGCCACCAAAGACGTCTTTGTACTCCTGCATTTTCCCGGGTGCTACCTCGATATCCGCCAGCAAATAAATCATCCCCTTGCTCCTTCGGAAAGTACTATCCATCCACTGATTGCACCGATTGTCACAGATCAAAAGACAAACAAGCACTCCCTAGCCCTTAAACTGCGCCGGGCGCTTCTCCCGCCAGGCGTTGTAGCCCTCCCTGTGGTCTTCGCTCACCATGCAGAGCGCCTGCACATAGGCGTCGAAGTCCAGCGCCGCATCGGCGTTCATCAGAGGCTGCTGCATGATTGCCTGCTTCGTGATCTTGTTCGCGAAGGGCGGCCCTTTGACCAGCTTCGCCGAAAGTACCCCTACTTCCTCCATGAGCTTCTCCTTGGGCACCACCTTGTTCACCAGGCCGACCTTCTCCGCGTACGCCGTGTCGAAGATCTCCCCAAGAAGCAGTATCTCCGCTGCGCGCGCGGTCCCGAGCATCCGGCAGAGCAGCCACGTCGCTCCCATGTCAGCGCCCGAGAGGCCAAGGGAGTTGAAGACGAAGCCGAAGCGCGCGTTCTGCACCGCGATTCGAAAGTCGCAGGCAGCGGCGAGGACGGCCCCCGCGCCGATGCAGACGCCGTTCACCGCGGCGATGGTGGGCTTGGTGAGCGTGATGAATCCCCGCGTCGCGTTGCAGGAGACCCGTGTGAAATAGGCCACCTTCTCCGCAGGCCAGGTGAGATATTGGGTGATGATTTGATCGATATCGCCCCCGGCGCAAAAGCCGCGTTCGCCTGTACCGGTGAAGACGACGACACGCACCTCAGGGTCGTTATCGAAGTCTTTGCAGACCTTTGGGAGGTCTTCATAGGCCCCCATCGAAAGGGCGTTCAGTTTCTCCGGACGGTTGATGCGAATCGTCCCGACGCCGTCCTTCTTTGTCACAACCAAATCGCGATAGTCGGCCAAGTCAGTGCTCCTTCTTACGCCTTGCGCTCGCCCTTGGAGAAGGCGGCTGCGCCGGCTGATGATTCCTTCGTTGTCGCATTGAACTTCGTGACAGCCAATTGTTCGCGCTCGATAGCCAGGGCGATGGGCGACTCCATACTATGGCGCACGAGGGACTTGATGGCGCCGAGGAGTTCGCGGCTCCGCTCTCGCAGCGGCGCGACCAGCTCCTCCACCGCCGCTTCCAGCTGCTCCGGGGGGACAGCCCGCAGGACGATGCCGTACTCAGCAGCCTGCGCGCCAGTGAGCTTCTTCCCGGTGTAAATAAGCTCAAGCGCGCGCTGCATCCCGATCTTTCTCGGAAGGCGTGCCGTTGAACCGCCGCCAGGCAGAATGCCATAGACGGCATGCTGGTCGCCTATCGTCGCCGTTGTGGTGGCAATGGCCAGATCGCAGGCGTTCACCAGTTCAAGGCCCCCGGCCAGGGCGTGGCCGGCGATCACAGCAATGGTTGGGACTGGAAGCGACTCGATCGCCGTAATGACCCTGCGCACATGGTCCAAGAACTTGAGGTGCCCGCCCAAATCGTCGAAGAGCTTCGCCTCGTCGATATATTTCAGGTCGCCCCCGGCGCAAAATGCCTTCCCGGCACCGCGGAGCACCAGCGCACGGACGGCCTGGTCGCGATGTGCATCAGCAAGGGCGTCCAGCATTTCATCTAGAAGTTGCGGATTCATTGAGTTCATCGCCTGCGGACGGTTCAACGTCAGCGTCGCGATAGCGTTTTTCTTGTCGTAGAGAATCGTCTGATATACCATGGCTCTCCTTGCCAGACGTCCGTCAGCCAAGAGCACAGGGCCTGCGCCCCTACGCCAGTCCCTACACCATCGAAAAACCGCCGCTGACGCTCAACACCTGGCCCGTGATGAAGCTCGCGCAGTCTGACGAAAGAAAGGCGACGGCGTTCGCCACATCTTCCGGCTTCCCGAGGCGACGGAGGGGGTAGACTTTCTTGGCGCGCTCTTGCATCTCCAGGGTGATCAGGTCGCCGGGACCGCCGGTACCCTTCTTCCACAGGCTCATCTCGCCCACTACTTCATCGCTCGCAGGTGGCGTCATGCCAGGGCAGACGATGTTAAGACGGATGCCGAACTTGCCGACTTCCAGGGCGATGGTTTTGGTGGCCGCAACCACGCCCGCCTTCGCGCCAGCATAGACCGCCTCGAGATACTCGCCGACCCGAGCCGCATCCGAGGCGATGCTGACGATGGCGCCCTGCTTGCGCTCGATCATGTGCGGCAGCACCGCGCGCGTGCAGTTCAGCATGCCGACGTAGTTGATATCGATCATCTTCTTCCACAGGGCCGGCTCCGTCTCATGAAAGAGGACAGGCTTCGCCCAGCCCACGTTATTCACCAGGACGTCAACCTTCCCGCCGTAGGCCGCCTTTGCCCGCTCGACCGCGTTTTGCGTCGAAGTGAAGTCAGTGATGTCCGTCTTGACGACCATGGCCTTGCGCCCCATGCCTGCAATCTCTCGGGCCACTTTTTGCGCCTGGGCCTCATCGATGTCGGCAATGATGACGTTGCTTCCCTCTTTCGCGAAGGTTAGCGCGATGGTCCTGCCGATATTGGAGCCGCCTCCCGTGACGATGACTGTCTTTCCCCCAAGTCCTAGCTCCATGACTGTTGTCCTCTCCGAGCATGCTTGCTCCGGAATGTTCGTGGATATGACGACGCGCAAACGGGATGTCCACACCTGTTGCACAGCGGAAGGAATCTATCATCAGGCCCCGGAGTCGTCAAGGGAAAAACCGGGGGGAATCACAGGCCCCTCGATAGGACTTCTCAGGCGCGATAAGGATTGCCTATCGCCCATGGCCCGCCGTTGACACCTTGCATGGCCACCCGATAATGAGTCGCTGCCTCGCCGTGCGGCGGCATTCTCCAATTTCTGTTTCTTGTTCCTCTCCTAACGGGATGAGGAATGAAAGGTGAGGGCAAGATGAACCACCAAACGATCGGAGTCGTCGGCACAGGAAACATGGGCCGCCGCATGGCCCTTCGCCTCATTGCCGCCGACCACAAGCTCGTCGTCCACGACGCTTTCAAAGCCGCCGCCGACCCCTTAATCGCCAAAGGCGCGACATGGGCCGATAGCCCCAAGGCAGTCGCCAGGCAGGCGCGTGTCGTCCTCACCTCGCTCCCTGGGCCGAAGGAGATCGAGTCGGTCGTCACCGGGGCAAACGGAGTGCTCGCCGGGGCGAAGGCAGGCGACCTTCTTATCGAGATGAGCACGAACTCACCACAACTGGTCAAGAAACTCGCCGCTGCCGCGAGGGCGAAAAGCGTGGGGTTTCTCGAAGCCCCGGTGGCCGGCGGCACCAAAGGCGCCGACGACGGCACGCTTACCATCATGATCGGCGGCGAACTAGGCGTTCTCGAAAGCGCCAAACCGGTCCTCGACCTCCTCGGCAAGCGCATCATCCACATGGGCGAACCCGGCGCGGGCAACGCCACCAAGCTCATCAACAACTTGCTCGGCATGGCGAGTATCTACGCCATCGCAGAGGCAATGACCCTCGGCGCAAAGGCCGGCCTCGATCTTCAGCGCCTCTACGCCGTCCTTGAAAGCGGCCCCGTCTCGAACCTCATCCTCACCAACGTTTACAAGAGCCGCGCCTTCAAAGGCGACTTCGCCCCTGCCTTCGCCCTAGACCTCGCGACAAAAGACCAGGGCCTGGTCGTTCAAATGGGCAATGACGTCGGCGCGCCTATGCACCTGGGCAAGATGCTTCTTGAACAGTATCAGGCAGCTCAGGAAAGTGGCCTCGGCGGCGAAGATTTCACAGCCGTTATCAAGCCGTTGGAGAAAACCCTCGGCGTGCAGGTGCGGCTGTAAGCAAATCTGGAAATTCGACCAAGGCGGCGGTCGCTGGCGCTATGGCCAGAAGAGCTTTCGCGAGGCGGCTCGCAACTCTCCGCGAAAGTCAGGGTGTGCGATGGCGATAAGTTCTTCCGCGCGCTGTCTCGCTGACTTGCCCATGAGCCGCGCCACGCCATATTCCGTCACCACGTAATCGACGAAGGCGCGTGTCACAGTCACGACGCTGCCTAGCTCTAGTTGCGGAACGATGCGGGATGTTTTGCCGCCGCGCGCTGTGGAGGGCATCACCATGATGGAGCGCCCTCCCTTTGCCAGCACCGACCCGATGGCAATCTCCGGCTGGCCGCCGGGTCCCGCCTGGGGCCGCGGCCCCACATGCTCCGACGCGACTTGCCCGGTGAGGTCGATTGTCAACGCGTTCAGGATCGAGACGAGATTATCCTGAGCAGCAATCACGCGGATGTCGTTCACATAGCGGACGCTGCGCATCTCGATCTGCGGGTGCATGTTCGCGAAATCGGCGTCGTCCTCAGTCAGGGCGAGGAGTGTCAGCACATGCTTCCCTGGGTCAAGGGTCTTATATTTTCCGGTGAATAGGCCGGGGCGGTCGCGCATCATCTTCATCATGCCCCGCGGCAGGCGTTCGGTGTGCCAGCCTAAGTCTTCCTTGCCATCGAAGATGCCGAACATGGGCAGCGGCTCGATGGTGCCGCCTGCGCCCATAAGGATGGTGTCCCGACTTTTGATGAACGGCGCAACGTGCCCCGCTATGGCCTTGTAGAGCGCGGCATCCTTCGATGCCATCTCCTCTCGAAGCGTCTTGCGAAAGGCCGTGGGAGGGATCTCGCGCTGGACGAAGATATCGATCTCCGACACATGAATCGCATTGTCGCCCCTGGTGCGGATATGCGAATCGCTCACCTCAGAGATGACCAGTTTTGCATGCGCCGCCAGCTCCTTCTTGTCCCACCGCACTGCCCCGAAGCTGCACATGCCCTGCTCATCAGGAGGCGTCGTCTCAAGCAGTAGGACGTCGGGCTTGCGTAGGTCGGCGCGCCCGTCGTCCAGCGTCTTCGTCCACAACGTGCACGCGCCGATCGCCATATCGCCTAGGCGCTCGTTCATCTTCTCCCGCACATAGCCGCCCACGACGAACCACACCTCAGGCTGGATGTGATCCATGAGCTCCGGCTCGTACCACGGCACGTCGTTCAGGCCGTTGTGGAGGCGGAGGCGAACGTCCTTCAGCTCAGGAGCGCGGGCGCAGAGGGCTACTTCGATGGTCTTGGGGTCGGTGCCGACAGGAACCACGACCAGGTCGCCCGACGTGATGGCCTTAACCGCCTCGTCGGCGCTCTTCAGTTTGCGGGTGAACTCGTCGCGCGCGCGGTTCGCCACTGATAACTCCGCCCGATACGTTCGGGGGCGGATTATAGCATCCTCCTTTTCGTGCGCCGTTGACATGACCCCCAGGCGATGTTAGTTTCCCTAGGTTTCCGCATCTTGCCCTTGGAGCATCTTTTGCATTTCGATATCGGCGGGAAAACGGCCATCGTCGGTGTTGCCGATGTTGTGCCTCCAAGGCGCGTCGGCTATCCCAGCTACTGGGGCCTCGCTGCCGAAGCCTCCCTGGGCGCTCTCGACGAAGCCGGCCTCACGACGAAGGATATCGATGGCGTCGTCTTCGCGCGAACTGGGACGCCGCCTCCCTATCCCGCCTATCCCACGAACTTCTGCCAGTACATGGGCATCACGCCCGCCTGGATGGAGACGGCCCCCCACGGCGGTGCGCCGATGGGCTCTCTTATCTGGCGCGCGGCTCTCGGCATCATCGCCGGCTTCGC
>CAMAVV010000004.1 GCA_945861815.1 Thermoflexus hugenholtzii JAD2 | reverse complement strand
CAAAAAGACCTCTCCCTCTTATCCCTCCCCTGCGAAGGGAGTGACGATTTTGTTTGACCTCTCCCTTTGTCCCTCTCCCTGCCGAATCCGATGACTCGGATTCTGGGAGAGGGAGCAATCACCCCTTCCTTCTCAGGGAAGGGGCAGGGGGTTAGGTCGAAAAAACTATCCAACATATCTTGTCGGGATCTTCGCCGCTTCGTGCAAGAAGCTCTGGATGCCGTAGTTGTAGCGATAGAGCTTGTCGATGCGCGTCTGGTCGGGGCCGACGGCGCGCATGGGGTCGTCGAGCATGGTCAGGTGGTTGAGGGTGTGCTTAGTGTCGGCGCGGCCGTTGGCCTGGATGTTCTGGAACATCTCCTTCCAGGCGCCGTAGGTCCCTTCGACGACGAAGTCGAGGTCGGGGACTGAGCCGTGGGAGGCTTCGGCCACCTGGTCGCAGGTATAGCCGTCGAAGAGAAAGGTGAAGAGGTGCGTCTTCTTGTACCTGGCGTCGGTGGTGACACGGATGCCCAGGGCCAGGTCCATGGTGCCCAGGGCGCGGAAGGTCGGGTTGCCGTTGACGGCCTTGGCGAGGGCCTGCATGAATTCGAGGGAGGGAAAGTCCACGACGGCGGTTTGCTGTGTCACAGCGCCTCCTTTGGCGCGCGGTTTCCCCAGGGTAGCGCGGGCCGGGCCGCAGGGTCACATGATGATGGCACGGGTCGGGAGAGGCGTCAACGGGAGGAGGGGGTAGGAGGTACAGGGAGCAGGGAGCGAGGGCGAGGGAATCAACCTCCAGTTCGCCGCCCTGCCGCTGCGCCCATATCCGTACCTATCGCAGCTTGCGGACGCTGGAGTCCACGACTATAGTGCGGACACTTTACTATGGGGGAGAAAAAGATGGCAAAGGTTAAGCTGATGAGCAAAGCGCTGGATAAACCAGACGAGACACGATCGTTCCCGGACGGGAAAGGGAAGGCGCAGATCGTCAAGGTGGGAAATACCACCATTGGGCGCGGCATCTTCGAGCCTGGCTGGCAGTGGTCCAAACATATCAAGCCCATCGCCAAGACGGAGTTCTGCGAGGCGGAGCATACCGGTGTTGTGCTCGAGGGGCGGATGCGCGTTCGCATGAAGGATGGCACCGAGGCAGAAGTTGGCCCTGGGGATGCTATGTATGTGGCGCCGGGCCACGACGCTTGGATCGTAGGCAACCAGCGGTGTGTGATTATTGACATCACCGGCTTTGGTAACTACGCCAAGCCGAAGTAGCGCTGTGCTCTGGGAGCACCCCGGAGTTTGACCTTTTGTCCGTTGTGGATTGAGAGACCTCACCCTTGTCCATCTCCAGGGCGTCCTTCTACGGAAAGACTGTGAGAGGGACAAGGAGGGCGAACGCTCCGGTGGGGCCCCGGTGCGGCATGCGGAGTGACGACACACGCGGGGTGAAGACACACACGGAGTCCTCCGAAGGAGAAACATCGGGGATGGGAGTCGCCGTATGTTGAGGGACGAGGAACGAGAACTGTGACGCGGACGGCACTCCGGTGCGGGACCGGAGCACATCATGTTGTGTGGGGTGAACCGCCGTCCTCACCCGCCGATGCGTTCCGCCAAGTCTCCGAATGGCTACGGAGGGTCGAGGCGGCCGGCACCGCTAGCTTCGGGTTTGCTCGCAGCCCCCCACCCGTCCTGGCCTTTCGGCTCGGGGAGAGGGGCGCGAGGAGGAAGATGGTTTACCCCACCTGGGGCGCATGCCCTGCGCCCCTACGGGTTATACCCCATTACTGGGGTGGAGACCTCCATGCATCCTTCCGAGGAAGGATCCGTAATCCCGGCCAGGAGGCGATGTCCTGATGGGAGCAGGGAGGAGTGTTTGGTTCGGCGGGCGCACTGGAAGCAAAGAAGCCCCTTTCGGGCGACGTTGCCTCTCCGCCGTCGCAGCGCCACGGGGCGAACCGTTTCCGCTGAAGGAAGGACGAGCCCTCCATCGCTGTCGAAAGGGTCCGCCGGGCGAAGCCCTGCGCCGGGCTTACGAGACGATGTCGCGCCAACCACCAGCCAACCTCCGTGTCCGTCACGACGCGCGCATTGGCGGCCGCCCATTGCGCCGGGCCACCCGTAGATGGCCCGTGCATGACTCCGAGACCTTGGCGGCAAGTTTTGTCCCCTGCCCGCTCTAGAAGCGGGAGGGCGCACGTTCCAAAGAGTGGAGCTGGAAGGCTACCGCCGCGCGCACCGTTTTGCTCGAGGGCCGTCCGCGTCACAGCCAAAGGCAGAGGGAGGCACACGAACCACGCGTTGATCATTGTGTTTCCACGTCTCCTTTGTCCTGGCATAGGCTTACACACTCATGTTAATATAGAACATATGTTCGTGTCAAGCGGATGGCAGACGAGTTTATCCACTGAAGCCGCTGAACGTGCTGAACGGAGAGGCGAGTGTATGAGTTCAGCGTAGGACTCGGCTTTCAGTGGCCGCGTAACCCACTGCTGTTGCGGCTTGGACAGCGGGCCACTCAAGCATCCACGAGCGTTCGCTACTCGGGGGAGGGTGTCGAGCGATTATCTCACTTTGGCGGCGGGGGCGGCGTCTGGGTCGGGGCCGGGGGCCTTCTCGCGCTCTTTGTTGAGCTTGGTGGCGATGGGCGTGACCTTCCAGAACATGGGCAGGTAGCGCTCCCAGTTGTCCAGGATTTCCCTAGCCTTGGGGCTGCCCGTATAGTCCAGGTGGCGCTGGATGAGGGAGCGAAGCGCGCCGGCGTCCTCGATATCCGAGACGCGGGAGTGGGAGACGAGCTCGCTGTTGTAGCGGTGGAGGAAGGTCTCGGCCTGGTCGAGGACGTAGGCCTGGCCGTTGGTCATGCCCGCGCCGAAGTTGCGCCCCGTCTCGCCAAGGACGACGACGAGTCCCGCCGTCATATATTCACAACAGTGGTCGCCTACGCCTTCGACGACGGCGGTCGCGCCGCTGTTGCGGACGGCGAAGCGCTCGCCGGCGCGGCCAGCCGCGAAGAGGAAGCCGCCCGTCGCGCCGTAGAGGACGGTGTTGCCCATGATGATGTTCTCGCTGGGGACGAAGGAGATGTTCTTCGGCGGGCGGATGATGATTTCGCCGCCGGCCATGCCCTTGCCCACGTAGTCGTTCGCCTCGCCTTCGAGGATGAGGCGCATGCCGCCGATGCAGAATGCGCCGAAGCTCTGGCCCGCGCTGCCTTTGAAGGTGATCTCGGCGGCCAGGTGCGGCAGGTTAGAGGTGTGGAAGCGATAGGCCAGCTCGCCAGCAAGCTTTGTGCCGACGGCGCGGTTGACGTTCCGAATCTTGTACTCTAGCTTCACTGGCCCTTTGCCCTCGATGGCGGCGCTGGCGTCCTGGAGGATCTGGTTGTCCAGGGGCACGTCGCCGGGGCGCTCGTTGCGCTTGGTGTTGCAGCGGCGCGGCTTCGACTTCGACGGGTCGGGGTCGGCCAAGAGCTTGCTCAAGTCGACCAGGTGGGCGCGGGGGTTATTCACCTGGCGACGCTGGAGGAGGTCGGTGCGGCCGATGACCTCGTCGAGGCTGCGATAACCGAGGCTGGAGAGGATCTCGCGGACTTCCATGGCGACGAAGCGGAAGTAGTTGCCGGCCATGGCAGGGGTGCCGAAGAACTTCTTGCGGAGCTCTTCCTTCTGGGTCGCCACGCCGACGGGGCAGGTGTTGAGGTGGCACTGGCGCGCCATCTTGCAGCCGATGGCGATAAGGGCCCCTGTGCCGAAGCCGATGTCCTCTGCCCCCAGCATCGCGGCGATGACGACGTCGCGGCCGGTGCGGATGCCGCCGTCCGTCTTGAGGCGGACGCGCCCGCGCAGGTCGTTCATGACAAGGGTCTGCTGGGTCTCGGCGAGGCCGATCTCCCATGGGACGCCGGCGTTCTTGATGGAGCTGAGGGGCGATGCGCCCGTGCCGCCGGAATCGCCGCTGATGAGGATGTTATCGGCATAGCCCTTGGCGACGCCTGCGGCAATGGTGCCGACGCCCGATTCGGAGACGAGCTTCACGTTGATGCGCGCGCGGGGGTTCGCCTGCTTCAGGTCGTAGATGAGCTGGGCCAGGTCTTCGATGCTATAGATATCGTGGTGCGGCGGCGGCGAGATGAGCTGGATGCCGGGCACCGCGTGGCGCAGTCTGGCGATGTGGTCGACGACCTTATGGCCGGGGAGCTGTCCGCCTTCGCCGGGCTTGGAGCCTTGGGCCATCTTGATCTCAAGCTCGTCGGCGGAGGCCAGGTATTCGGCGGTGACGCCGAAGCGGCCGGAGGCCACCTGCTTGATGGCGCTACGCGCCGATTCGCCGTTGGCGGTGGGCCAGTAGCGCGTGGGGTCGTCGCCGCCTTCGCCGGTGTTGCTCTTGCCGCCGATGAGGTTCATCGCCTTGGAGAGTGTCGTGTGGGCCTCGGGGCTGAGGGCGCCCAGGGACATGGCGCTGCTGATGAAGCGCCTGATGATGTTCTCGACAGGCTCCACTTCGTCAATGGGGATAGAGACGCCGGACTTGAACTCCAGCAGGTCGCGGATGGTCATCGCCTCGCGCCCGTCCACAAGCTGCGAAAAGGCCTTGAAGTCCTCGAACTTGCCCGTGGTCACGGCGGAGTGCATCAGCTTGACCATCAAGGGGTTGTTCAGATGCGCTTCGCCGTCCTTGCGAAAGCGGTAGTAGCCGAAGTCTTCGAGCTTCTTGCCCACGGCAGGCTGGAAGGCGCGTGTGTGGCGAGCCAGGGCGTCTTCGGCGATCTCCGTCATCGTGATGCCGCCGATGGCCGAGGTGGTGCCGGTGAAGCACCGCTCGATGAGGGCAGGCGAGACGCCGATGGCTTCGAATATCTGCGCGCCCTGGTAGCTGGTGACGGTGGAGATGCCCATCTTCGACATGATCTTCAGGATGCCGTTGTCGATGGCCTTGCGGAAGTTCTTCTGCGCCGCATGGTGGTCCATGTCCGGGATCTCGCCCCCCTCGATGAGCTCGCCGATGATCTCGAAGCCGAGATAGGGATTGAGGGCGTTCGCGCCATAGCCAAGGAGTGCGGCGAAGTGATGGACGTCGCGAGGCTCCGCCGATTCGGCGACGATGCTGGCGCGCATGCGTTTCCCGGCGCGGATGAGGTGCTGGTGCACCGCGCCGACAGCCAGGAGCATCGGGATGGGGGCATGAGCAGAATCGACGCCGCGGTCGGTCAAGATAAGAATCGATGCGCCCTGCTCGATGGCCTTCACCGCAGCATCGCAAAGAGCGGTCACGGCCTTGTCGAGGGCTTCGGGGCCATCGCCTGCGGGGAAGAGACAGGGGAGCGTGGCGTGCTTGAAGACCTTGTCCTTGACCTGCTTCAGCGCGTTCAGCTCTTCGTTGGAGAGCAGAGGCGTGGTGAGATGGATGAGGTGGGCGTGCTCCGGCGTCTCCTCCAGGAGGCTGTGGCGCGGGCCAAGGTAGCTGTTCAGCGACATGACCAGCTCTTCGCGCAGAGCGTCGATGGGCGGGTTGGTGACCTGGGCGAAGCGCTGTTTGAAATAGGTATAGAGGAGGCGCGGCTTAAATGCCAGGACGGCGAGGGGCGTGTCGTCACCCATGGAGAAGACGGGCTCTTTGCCGTCCAGCACCATGGCCTTGATGACGAAGGACATGTCCTCCAGGGTGTAGCCGAAGATGCGCTGGCGCTGGAAAAGGTCCATGTGGCCGTTGCTGCTCTCGGGCTTGCTGTGGTCGTTCGGCTCCACGTGGCCCAGGCGGTAGAGGTGCTTCTGCACCCACTTGCCATATGCTTCGCGGGAGGCGTACTTGTTCTTGATCTCCCGGTTGCGGAGGATGCGCTTCCGGCCCGTGTCCACGGCGATCATCTCGCCGGGGCCAAGGCGTCCCTTCTCCACGATGTGGGCGTCGTCCATCTCCACGACGCCGACCTCGGAGCCCATGACGACGATGTTGTCGTCCGTGACCTTGAAGCGCGCGGGGCGGAGGCCGTTGCGGTCGAGGCATGCGCCGGCGACAACGCCGTCCATGAAGGCGAGGGCCGCAGGGCCGTCCCAGGGCTCGGTGATGGAGGCGTGATACTCGTAGAACTCCTTCCACAGCGGCTCCATGTGGGGCATGTTTTCCCATGGCTCCGGGACGAGCATCATCATGGTGTGGAGCAGGTCGCGGCCAGAGAGGGCGAGAAGCTCGGCGGCGTTATCGAGCATCGCCGAATCGCTGCCGTCCTCCCAGATGATGGGGAGGAGTTTCTTCAAGTCGCTGCCCCAGACCTTGCTGTGGAGCTCCGGCTCGCGGGCGCGCATCCAGTTGGTGTTGCCCTGAAGCGTATTGATCTCGCCGTTGTGGGCCAGGTAGCGGAAGGGCTGGGCCAGGTACCAGTTGGGGAAGGTGTTGGTGCTGTAGCGCTGGTGATAGAGGGCCAGGGCCGTTTCGTAGTCCTTGTCCTCTAGGTCGCGGTAGTAGTGGGCGAGCTGTGGCGCGACAAGCAAGGCCTTGTAGACGATGGTCTTATCGGAAAAGGATGGGAAATAGAGGTCCTTCAGGCCAAGCTCGGCGGCGCGCTTTTCGGCGACGCGGCGGGCGAGGAAGAGGGCGCGCCCGAACTTCTCTTCGGAGCCGCCGTGCCTGCCCATGAGGAGCTGCTGGATGTCCGGCTCGCTCTCCAGGGCCATCTGCCCAAGGGCCGCGCGGTCGGTGGGCACGGTGCGCCAGCCGAAGATATGGATGCCTTGCTCTTTCACCGCCGCTTCGATAATCTCCTTCGACTTCCGTGCCGCATCGGCGTTCTGCCCGGGAAGGAAGACCATGCCGACGGCGATATCTTTGCCGTCAGGCGCGCGGTGGCCCAGCTTGGCGATCTCGCGCTGCATGAGCTTGTGGGGGATCTGCGTGGTGATGCCTGCGCCATCGCCGGTCTTGGCGTCGCCGCTGATAGCGCCCCGGTGCGTGACGTTGCAGACGCACTGGTTGGCCTTCTCCAGGATGCTATGGCTGCGGTGGCCTGTGACATCGGCGACGAAGCCGACGCCGCATGCGTCCCGCTCGTACCGGGGACTATAGAGCGTGCCGTTCACATCCTGTTTGCCGATCGCCATTCCCGTACTCCGCCGGAGGGTTGCTTCCGGTTACAGAACCGGTAAGTACCGCTTGATCTCATAGTCGTGCACCTGGGTGCGATACTGCTCCCACTCCAGGCGCTTATTCTCGATGAAACTTTCGTAGACATGGTCGCCCAGGGTCTTGCGAAGGAGCGCTCCCTGCTCCGCGGCCTCGATGGCCTCGCGAAGGCTGCGGGGCAGGCCCTTGATGCCCCGCTTCGCCCGCTCGGCATTGCTCAGGACGGCGACATCTTCCTCCATGGGAGGAGGCAGCTGGGTGTTCTTCTCGATCCCTTCGAGGCCGGCAGCAAGGAGAGCGCTGAGGGCAAGATAGGGGTTGCATGCGGCGTCCGGGGCGCGGTATTCGATGCGCGTCGCATCTTCGCGGCCGGGGCGGTAGGCGGGGATGCGCGCAAGGTCGGCGCGGCCGCGGGACCAGGTCACGTAGATGGGCGCTTCGAAACCGGGGATGAGGCGTTTGAAGGAGTTCACCCACTGGTTGGTGACGATGGTGATCTCCTGGGCGTGGCTCAACTGGCCAGCCAGGAAGTTCTGCGCCAGATCGGAGAGGTGATAGGGGCCCTTCTTGCTGGCAAAGGCGTTCCCTTCACCCTTGAAGAGCGACTGCTGGAAGTGCATGCCGCTGCCGTTCACGCCAAAGATAGGCTTGGGCATAAAGGTGGCATAGACGCCCTGCCTGGTGGCTAGCTCTTTCACGACGGCCTTGAAGGTGATGATGCTATCGGCGATGGTGAGGGCGTCGCCATAGCGCAGGTCGATCTCATGCTGGCTGGGCGCGCCTTCGTGGTGGCTGTACTCCACGGAGATGCCCATCTGCTCCAGGGTCAGCACCGTGTCACGGCGGAGGTCGCCGCCGATCTCTTGGGAGATCTGGTCGAAGTAACCGCCCTGGTCGACGATCTGCGTGCCGGCGCTGTCTTTGAAGTAGAAATATTCCAGCTCGACGCCGGTGTAGTACGTGAAGCCGAGGTCGCTGGCGCGCTTGAGTGTGCGCTTCAGCACTTGGCGCGGGTCGCCTTCGAAGGGCGCGCCTTCAGGGGTGAGCACATCGCAGAACATCTTGGCGACGGCGTTCTGCTTGGGACGCCAGGGCAGGAGGGTGAACGTGGTGGGGTCGGGCATGGCAATCATGTCGCTCTCGCCGTGGCGCGCATAGCCTTCGATGGCAGCGCCGTCAAAGAGCTTGCCGCGCTCAAGGGCCTCGCGCAGCTCTTCCACCGTGATGGCAAAGCCCTTCAAGTTACCCAGGATATCGGTGAACCACAGGCGTATGAACTTGACATCGTTTTCCTTGACCGTATGGAAAACGAAATCCCTAGCTTCGCTGTTGTCCTTGGTAGCCATATCCTGCGCTCCGCTCAGTACGCTCTTGGAGCGAGCAGCCGAGAGCAGGGGTCTGGACGGGCGTCTCTGCCTCTGAAACGCTCGCTCCCGAGGCCGCTACTCTGGGCGTCCTGAAAAAAGTTGAACCAAAAATATAGTCGATTGTGAAGTTTTTGTCAAAGTGGACACCAGAGGAAGCTAGCCCTCGAACTTGCCAAAGACGACACAGGCGTTTTGCCCGCCGAATCCAAAGCTGTTCTTTATGACAACGCGAACATCTTTTTGGCGGGCAACGTTCGGGACATAGTCCAGGTCGCACTTGGGATCGGGGACTTCCTGGTTGATGGTGGGATGGATAACGCCTTCTAGAAGCGTCTTTACACAGGCAACGGCCTCCATGCCGCCAGCCGCGCCAAGGCCGTGGCCGATCATGGACTTGGAGGAGCTGATCGGGATGCTATAGGCGCCTTTGCCGAAGAGGCGTTTGATGGCGAGGGTCTCCGTCAGGTCGTTGAGAGGCGTTGAGGTGCCGTGGGCGTTGATATAGCCGACCTCTTCCGGCGCGATGCCTGCATCTTGGATGGCGCGTTCCATCGCCTTCGCTGCGCCAGCGCCATCTTCGTCGGGCGCGACGATGTGGAAGGCGTCGGCGGACGCGCCGTAGCCAAGGACTTCTGCAAGGACGATCGCGCCTCGGCGCATGGCGTGCTCCAGGCTTTCGATGATGAGGATGCCTGCGCCCTCGGCGGGGACAAAGCCGTCGCGCTTTCCGTCGAAGGGACGGCTTCCCTTGGAGGGATTGTCGTTGAAGCTTGTGCTGAGGGCCTTCATCACGGCGAAACCGCCTAGGCCAAGGAGGCTGATGCCGGCCTCGACGCCGCCGGTGACCATGACGTCGCAGTTGCCACGGCGAATGACCTCAGCCGCCTCGCCGATGGCCTGGTTGCCCGCCGCGCAGGCCGTGACCACGGTGGAGCTATAGCCCTTGAGGCCATAGGTCAGGCTCACCTGGGATGCCGCCATGTTGGGAAGGGTCATGGGGAAGAAGAAGGGGCTGAGGCGCATGCCGCCTTTGGCGACGAGGGTGCGCACGCCCTCTTCGATCGTGGGGTAGCCGCCGTTGCCATTGCCAAGAAGGACGCCGACCTTATAGGGGTCTTCCTTCGCCATATCGAGCTTGGCATCGGCGATGGCCTGGCCTGCGGCGACAACGGCGAACTGGGAGAAGCGGGCCATGCGCCGAGCAGCCTTGGGTTCCAAGAACTGCTCGGGGGAGAAGCCCTTCACTTCACCGGCATAGGTGCAAGGATAGCCCGCCGGGTCGAGGAGGGTGAAGTGGGCGATGCCGGAGCGCCCTTCCACAAGGGACTTCCAATAGTCGGCGACGGTGTTGCCGATGGGGGTCAGCGCGCCAAGGCCAGTGATGACGACTCGCTGTGAGGGTGGGCGGTGTTTAGACATACGTAATTTCTACGAGCCAGAAGAGCGGGGCTCAACTCTGGCTTCGCCAGCCCGCGGACGGGCCGCCTCTACAAGGAGTGGTGGTTCAGGCATACATCCACTATATCGCAGCCGGGTCAGGCGAAGGGTAAAGCTCGGGCGGGATGCCGAGGAGAGCTTCGCGGGCTTCGGCGGCGACGAAGAGCGAGCCTGTGGCGACGATGAGGTCGCCTTTGCGATAGCGCTGCTTCGCGAGGTTCAGGGCGGCGGCAGTATCGGGCGCAACGGTTGAGGCGATATTGCCTTGGGCCAAGGCTCGTGCAACTTCATCGGCGGAGACGGCCTTTGGATGGCGCGAGGCAGTGGCGATCACGGACATGGGCAGGCCATGCAGCGAGGAGACCATGCCGCCAAGGTCCTTGGTGCGATTCACGCCAAAGATAAGATGGGCGTTGTTGAAGGTGAAGTCGTTTTGCAAGGTGTTGCGCAGGCGGCTGACCGAGTAGGGGTTGTGCGCGCCATCGACGATGATGAGCGGGTCGCGAGCCATGACCTCAACACGGGCAGGCCATTTGACGCGGGAGAAACCGCGCGCGATGGCCTCGGGGCCGATCTTTGCGCCTAGGCCAACCAGCGTCTCGCAGATAGCAACGGCGGTGGCGGCATTCTCGCGCTGGAAATCGCCCAAGAGTGGCAGGCGCACGTCGTAGGTTTGCCGGGGGCTTCTTATGCGAAGGTCTTGGCCTTGGATATCTTTCGCCAGGAGTTCCACGATCACGTCGCGGCCTGCGTTGACTAGCGGCGCGTGGTTGGCCTCCGCGATTCGGGCTATGGCAGCCAGGGCTTCCGGCTGCTGAGCGCTAACTACCACAGGGACGCCGGGCTTGATGATGCCTGCCTTCTCCTCGGCGATCTTGACCAGGGTATTCCCCAGCACTTCCGTGTGGTCGAAGCTGATGTTGGTGATGGCGCAGACTTTCGGCGTGAGGACGTTAGTGGCGTCTAAGCGTCCGCCTAAGCCAACCTCAACAACAGCGAAGTTCGCGCCGACCTCGCGGAAGTGGAGGAGGGCCATGACGGTCATGGCCTCGAAGGTGGTGATGGGGCCAAGGACAGGGTCGGCGTTGATGGCATCGAGGACTTGTCGCATCTCCACGACGCGCTGGGCGAAGTCCTGCTCAGAGATGGGCTCGCCGTTAACAGCAACGCGCTCGCGCATGGAGTGCAGGTGCGGCGAGGTGTACTGCCCCGTCTTGTAGCCGGCCGCCGCGAGGACGGAGGCGACCATGGCAACGGTGCTGCCCTTGCCCTTGGTGCCGGCGATGTGCACGGAGGGATAGCCGAACTGGGGATTGCCGAGGCGGCGCAGCATCTCGCGGACGCGCGACAAGTTGAAGTCTCGATACATGACGCGCGTGGAGGAGGCGCGCTCGTAGTCGGCAAAGCTGAGGATGTACCGGAGGGAGCGTGGGTAGTCCATAGGTTGGAGAGACCATTCAGACAAGCTCGTAAACATTATACCAACGGAGCCTGGCTTCCTTTGCATCCCTGTTCCTAACCCGTTATCCTAACTTCAGCATTTCTGAGGAGTCTTATCGTGTTCCGATCGCCGCGCGGCACCGCCGATATCCTGCCCGCCGACCAGCCCTACTGGCGCTACGTGGAGTCCACGGCGGCTGAGCTGTGCGAGCGCTTTGGCTATGGGCGCATCGAGACGCCGATATTCGAGGATGCGAAGCTCTTCAACCGCTCGGTGGGCGAGGCGACGGACATCGTGGAGAAGGAGACGTACACCTTCAAGGACCGCGGCAACGACGAGCTGACGCTGCGCCCGGAAGGGACGGCGGCCACCTGCCGGGCCTACCTAGAACACGGGATGCACGTCCTGCCCCAGCCGGTGCGCCTCTACTCCGTCAACCTGCCGATGTTTCGCTACGACCGCCCACAGGCAGGACGCTACCGCCAGTTCCACCAGGTGAACCTAGAGGCCATCGGCAGCCCAGAGGCGGCGGTGGATGGGGAAGTCATCGAAGTGGCGTGGCGGTTGTTTGCCAAGCTAGGCCTTAAAAATCTCACGGTGGTCATGAACAGCATCGGCGATGCGAGCGATAGGCCAGCCTACATCGCCGCGCTAAAGAAGTTCTACGAGCCTTTGCAGTCCCAACTCTGCGGCGACTGCAAACGCCGCTTTGAGACGAACCCTTTACGCCTCCTGGACTGCAAGAAGGAGACGTGCCGCCCGCACACAGAGAATGCACCGCACACGCTGGACTTCCTCTCAGCGACGTCGCGGGCGCACTGGGATGAGCTGACCTCATCGCTGAAAGCATTGGAGATTCCCTTCACCTCCGACCATCGCCTTGTGCGCGGCCTCGACTACTACACGCACACCGTCTTCGAGGTCGTGCCGCAGGAAGATGGCGCGCAGAGCACCATCGGCGGCGGCGGTCGCTACGACGGCCTCATCGAGCAGCTGGGCGGCAAGGCGACGCCCGCCGTCGGCTTCGCCACCGGCATGGAGCGCATCATCCTAAACCTGAAGCGACAGGGAGTGACCGTCCCCGGGCAAAGGCCCATCAAGGCAGTCGTCCTGCACCTGGGGAGCGGCGCAAAGCCTCACGCCGTGTCGCTGGCGTCGTCGCTGCGGGAGAGCGGCGTGACGGCGGTGCTTGCGCCCGGCGGGAAGAGTCTGAAGGCGCAGATGCGCTATGCGGAAAGCGTCGGCGCGGCCTATGCGCTGATCCTAGGCGACGACGAAGTGCGCCAGGGTGTGGTGGCGGTGAAGAAGATGGCCGACGGCACGCAGCAACAGGTGGCGATAGGCGAGGCGGCGAGGGCTCTTTTGTAGACCTCTCCCTTAGTCCCTCCCCTGAGAAGGGAGGGAGACTGTCAGCCCATCTTGAGCACAGTGCGGATGACTTCACCCTTCTCCAATGCCATGAGGGCTTTGTTGATGTCTTCCAGGCGGCCATAGCCGGAGATCAAGCCGTCGAGGTTCAGGCGGCCCTGCTTGTAGTAGTCGAGGAAGAGGGGGAAGTCGCGCCAGGGACGCACGTAGCCGCCGGCAGAGCCGGTGAGGGTCCGCTCCATGCGGAGCTTGGGAGGCGAAATCGGAATCATCGCATTCGGTTCCGGTTCGTTGCCGATGATGACGGCAACGCCGCCGCGCGCAAGGCTGTCGAATGCTTCGCCCATGGTCTGAAGATTGCCAACGGCCTCGAAGGCATAGTCGACGCCGCGACCATTGGTGAGCTTCAGCACCTGGTCGACTATCTTACCGTTCTTCCCATTGACAACGTCGGTGGCCCCAAAGCGCTTGGCCCCTTCCAGCTTCGTATCTGAAAGATCAGCGGCGATGATGCGGCCAGCGCCCGATATCCGGCAGGCTTGAATCGTGGTGAGGCCGACGCCGCCGCAGCCGATGACCAGCGTATCGCTTCCGGCGCGGACATGGGCCGTGTTGATGACGGCGCCCATGCCTGTGGAGACGCCACAGCCGATAAGGCATGCCTTATCGAGAGGAATCTCCTGGGGGATCTTTATAGCGGCGGTGTGGTGGATGATGGAGTATTCGGCGAAGGCGGCGAGGCTGGAGAGCTGATAGACGGGCTTGCCGTTCAGATGCAGGCGCACCTTCCCGTCCCACGAGTAACCCCAGGGACCCCGTTTCTGTTGGCAGCGGTAGGTGTAGCCCGAACGGCAGTCGAAGCATTCGCCGCAAAAGGGGGCCATGGAGATGATGACGTGGTCGCCTGGTTTCACCGACGTCACCTTGTTGCCAACCTCAGCCACAACGCCTGCCGCCTCGTGGCCCATTACAAGAGGGAGAGGCCGCACAAACTGGCCTGTATAGCCTCCAATATCGGTGTGGCAGACGCCGCAAGCGGCGACTTTTACCAAAACGTCTTCGTCAGTGACTGGGCCGATCTCAAGCTCTTCGATCTGGAGCGGTGTTTTGAGTTTGTGGAGGACGGCGGCTTTGGTTTTCATCATGGGTCCTTTGGCGTGGGATGGCGCGGCAATTATCACACAGGGGGAAAGCGGGGAGAGACGGACAGAAATCTCCCTCACCCTTCGACAGAACTCAGGGCAGGCTCTGGCACATCCGTGCCATCCTCTCCCAAAGGGCGAGGGATAACAAACGGAAAGATGGCAGAGCGTAGACCTGTTCGCTTCCCGGCGGACCGTGAGCGCTCAAGGTGACAGAAAGCACGGTGTCCGTCAGGGCAGGCATCACGATAGGATCGGGCCGAGGGCGGAAGATACGGCCTTAGCCCATCCGCAACACGGTGCGGAGGGTTTCGCCGCGATCAAGGGCCTCCATGGCGCGGTTCACATCGGCGAGGCGGCCATAGCTGGTGACCATCTCATCGAGGAGGAGGCGGCCCTGCTTGTAGTAGTCGATATAGAGCGGGAAGTCGCGCCAGGGAACGGTGAGGCCGCCCCCTGAGCCGGTGATGGAGCGCTCCATGCGCAGCTTTCCCGGCGAGATGGGGAGCGTGCTTTTGGGGTCGGGCTCCAGGCCGACGAGGACGGCGAGGCCGCCGCGACTGAGGCTCTCGAAGCAGTCCATCATGCACTGGGTATTGCCAACGGCCTCGAAGGCATAGTCGACGCCGCGCCCCTCTGTGAGCTGCATGACCTGGTCGACGATCTTGCCCTTCTTCGCGTTCACGCCGTCGGTCGCGCCGAAGCGCTTCGCCTCTTCGAGCTTCTTATCGAAGAGGTCGGCGACGATGATGCGGCTCGCGCCGGAGATGCGGCAGCCTTGGACGATGCTGAGGCCGATGCCGCCGCAACCAATGACCAGCGCTGTGCTTCCCGCGCGCACGCGGGCGTTATGGAGAGCAGCCCCCATGCCCGTGGAGATAGCGCAGCCGACCAGACAGGCGCGGTCGAGGGGGACGTCTTTGGGGATGGGAACCGCGGCGCTGTAGTGGAGGATGGAGTAGGTGGCAAAGGCGGTGACGGGAGCGAGTTGGTAGACAACTTCGCCGTTCTTGCGAAGGCGCGGCGTGCCATCCCACATGACGCCATTCGCATTCCGGCGGTTCGCGCAGCGGTAGGTGTGGCCCTCGCGGCAATGTGGGCACTGGCCGCAATAGGGCTGGAAGCTCATGACCACATGGTCTCCTGGTTTGACCGAGGTGACGTTCTTCCCAACCTCTACGACGACGCCTGCTCCCTCGTGGCCCATGACAAGGGGCAAGGGACGCTGGACAAAGCCTTTCACGGCATTGAGGTCGCTGTGGCAGACGCCGCAGGCGGCGACTTTCACAAGAACGTCTTCGGCAAGCACAGGGCCTAGCTCCAACTCCTCGATCTCCATCGGGACGTTGAGCTTGCGAAGGACGGCGGCTTGGATCTTCATGTGGAGGCCCCCGAAGTGTTAAGCCGCTCCGGTGCGACACACGGAGTTCGCAGACGAACAGATTCCGCAGATGGCGCAGATTATTTGGTCCCAGAGAAAGACGAATGTGTCACCAGGGGGCCTTGTCGGAGCGGGTGGCGATGGCGGCGATATCGAAGCCGTAGAGCTTGGCGGCATTCTCGCCAACGACCTTGCGGCTCTCGGCTTCCGGGACGCCTTTGAGGATGCCTTCGATAGCTTCGCGGGACTTGGGCCAGGTGCTATCGAGGTGAGGATAGTCGGAGGCCCACATGATGCGGTCGATGCCGATGGTTTCGCGGAGGGGGACCCAACAGCGGTCGCGCATGAAGGTGAAATGGACGTGCTGACGTATCTGGTCGCTGGGAAGCGCTGTGCGGCTGGCCGTGAACCACGATTGGTGCTGGCGGCGCTCGGCGATATAGTCGCTGCGCTCCATAAAGTAGGGGACCCAGCCGATATCGTTCTCGGCGGAGACGACCTTGAGCGTGGGGAAGCGCTGGAAGAGGCCGCCGGCGATCATCCCCGCAAGGCAGCGCCGCACATGGACGTCAGCGGTCGCGCCCATGCCGGGTGTATAGCGGGTCACGGGGCGCTTGGCGGTCACGATGTGGAGGCTGATGGGGCTATCGGTCTCTTGGGCGGCGGCCCAGAAGGGTTCGTACTGAGGCTTGGGGTATTCCTCTTCTTCTTCCGACGACATGGAAATCATGCCACCGACCAGGCCCTTCTTTCGCGTGCGCCGGAGCTCCTGCGCGCTCCATGCCGGGTCTTCGATATCGAGCATGGCGATGCCTTTATAGCGGTTGGGGAATGCAGAGCAAAAGTCGGCGATCCAGTCGTTATAGGCCATGAGGGAGGCGAGGCGCAGTTCGCGGTCGGCCGTCTGATAGACGCCAAGGCCAACGGTGGGATAGAGGACTTCCGCCTTCACGCCGTCTGCCGCGATGGGCTCGACCCTCGCCTTGGGGTCCCAGCCGCTGCGGGGGACGTCCTTATCGAAGCGCCCTTCGCGCCTCACTTGGTCGCTTGGCTTCCCTGCGACGCCCATGCCGCCGACCTGACGCGGAGGTGCGCCTTCACACTGCCAGTAGTCTTCCTTTTCGTTGCTGACGAGGCGCGGCGCGCGGTCGCGAAAGCGGCTTTCGATGCGCGAGACCCACAGGTCAGGCGGCTCGACGACGTGGGAATCGGATGAGATAACGACGGTGTTGTTCATCATGCCTCCGCCCAAATGGGGGACTCCAATCGGGCCGAGCTTAGCCCGGCCCCCATATCAGACCTAAGAATCTCGTGGCGTTGCCGCCCATCATCTTTGCAATCGTCTCTTCAGGCACGTCCCACCGTCGCAGGTTGTCGATGGCTTCCTGAGGCGTCGAAGTGTCGTGGTGCGGGTAGCGGGAGCCCCAGGCGGCGATGGGGCCATAGAAATCGTGCATGCGCGGCACCATGACCTCCCAGGCGTCAAAGCCGACAAGGGAGGGACGTTCGAGAAAGACCTCCTCCGGCTCAAGGCTGATCTTTTTTGCGCCAGGCATGATAGTGACAAATGTCTCAACCTTCTCCAGGGCAAGGCTCACCCAGGACGCGCCGGCGTGAGCAAAGGCGAGCTTGAGCTTGGGATAGTCCTCCATATGGCCGCAGAAGAAGAATGCGACGAAGGCTGTTCCGGCATCCATCATCGGCGCGGCGGTTTCGGCGATGTCATGGCCGATCTTGAGGTAGTCGGCCACGCGCTCGATGAAGGGGCCGGCGCACGTCCACTCGGGGTTTGTGACCCCTGGCGAGGGATGGACGAAGACGGCCAGACCAAGCTGTTCGAAGAGCCGCCACAGGGGTTCGTATGCGCGGTAGTTCATGAAGCGGTCGCCGACAAAGGAGGGCCGGAGGACGGCGGCCTTGAAGCCCTTGGCTGCCACGCGCTTCACCTCGGCCTTGGCGAGGGCGACATCGTGCAACGGGATAAAGGCGGCAGGGAGAAGTCGCTTGGGAGCGGCGGAGGAGAAGTCGAAGAGCCAATCGTTGTAGGCGCTGGCGAGGAGGGTCGCCATCTCAGGGTTTTCGACGGCGGGGAGGTATTCGGCGAAGAGCGTTGGGAAGAGGAGGGCGGCATCTATGCCCAGGGCATCCATATCTTTCAGGCGGGCCTGCGGCTCTTGAGAGCCGGGGTTGACGCCGGAATAGCGGTCCGGGTCCAGCGCGCCGATGGAGTCGAGGGTCATGCCGGGACGCCACAGCGCCTGACGGACGAGCTTGCTGCGGTTCATAGCGCGGGCGGGCTTGCCGTTGAGGACGACAGTGGTATCGCCGTCGCTGTCGGTGGCGTGCCAGAAGGCGGCGCGGGCAACGGCGTAGTGCTTGGGGTCCAGGTAGCGCTCCCAGATAGCCGACGGCTCATAGACGTGGCTATCGATATCGATGACGCGCATGGTGTGTTTGGGCATGGCTAGCCACCCCTCGCAGCGGCTTGCTTCTTGGGATGGGCCTCCTGCTTCCACCACTGCTCGAAGGCGGCGTCCTTCTTCGGGAACCAGTCGGGCCGCTGGATCTCGCGCTCGTGGCGCACAAAGAGCTTCGGCTCGATGCCGTACATGCGACGGGCGTTGCCGCCCATCAGCTTCACCATTGCCTCACGGGGCACCTTGTGCTTCGCCATCAGGTGCAGGGCGTCCCATGCAGGCGCGCCATCGTGGTGGTAGGCGTCCGAGGCCCAGATGGCGATGTCCTGGAACTGTTCCCACAGGCGGAAGACGGGCGTCTCATCGGCCTCAAATCCGATGACGCACTGGTCGCGGAAGGCTTCGCTGGGCAGGCGCTTGGCGGGGACGCGGCGCTCGTTGCGATAGAGTTTGAAGGCGCGGTCGCAGCTCTCCAAGACCTGCAGCACCCAAGCGGCGTTGGTTTCAAAGATGGCCATCTTGATGTTCGGGTAGATATCGAAGAAGCCGGAGAGGAGAACTTGGATAAGCCAGGCCGATCCCTCCCAGATAAAGCCCATCGTTTGCTGGTCGACGCGGACGCCATCTTTCTCCGTGACCCTGTGCAAGAGCTGGCAGGGCGTATCCATCGTCGCCTTGGTCTCCATCGAGCCGGTGACGGATGTGTGGGGAAGCGTGTGCATGCCGCAGACGACGCCCGTCTCCTCCAGCGTGCGGAAGACGGAGTCCATGGTCAGGCCACGGTTGCGGTAGCTGTCCGAGGCGCCTTGGTAGATGCGGTTGGGGTAGAGGTTCTTGGCATCGATAGGGCGCATGAGGGCGACGGGGAAGCCCATGTCCTTCATGCGGCGTATCTCCTTGACGGCATAGGCCATGTACTGGAGGGGCAGGATGCCCGCGCCAAAGAGGCGTCCCGGCGAAGGTTTGCAGTAGTCGGCGACCCAGTTGTTGTAGGCGCGGGCGAGGCCGTATGCGCCGTTGACGTTTTCCACATAGACGAAGTGGTTGATGATCTTGGTGGGGATGACGAGCACCTGGTCGATGCCCATCAGGTCCATGTCAGGAACGCGGGCTGCGCCATCCCATGCGCCCTTGTGGTCGAGGTAATCGGCCTGTGCCTCTGTGAGGCGCATCTGCTGGAGGCGGCGGAGGAGGCGCTTATCGCCCATGCCGGGGCCTGCGATGGTGGCGGGGTTATAGGTGATGCGCCCCACAAGGTCGGCGCGAGTGCCGGAGGCGACAGGCGTGCGGCCGTTCAGGTAGGCGAAGTCTTCATCCTTCCAGAAGGCGGCCTGAACGATATCTTTATATTCCGGCTCCACGTAGTCCGACCAGATGGTATGCGGCTCGTTGACGTGGGCATCGCAGTCAAAGACCGAGAAGTCCTTCTCTATAAGCATGCCTCTGACCTCCGTAGCCATCCCCTCGCCGCCCGCGCTTTTCCCCCTGTGGAATCGTGAGCATATACACGAAGGCTGTGGGAGTCAACGACCTGGAAAGCTCGATAGAAGAGCTTGATAGCCCGCCGCGCGCCCAGACACGCGACCGCCCGACCCTCTCTACGGTATACTTTATCTATCAAAGCCCCCTTCGCGGGGGCTTTCCCACGATAGACAGCCATGATCGACAAACTGCTTCCAAAACTGAAGTCCCAAGAGCGCCGATACGACGAGCTTGCCGAGATGATGGGCAGGCCCGATATCGTGAACGATTTCCAGAAGGTGCAGGTACTTGCCAAGGAACGCGCCTCCCTGGAGCGAGCAGTGGCGCTCTTCCGGGACTACAAGCGCATCGAGCGGGAGATCGCCGACACGAAAGCGCTCATCGCATCAGGCGGCGACGCGGACATGATGGCCATGGCAAAGGAAGAACTGGCAACCCTCGAAAAGCGCCGGGACAAGTTAGAGCCAGCCCTGCAACTGGCTATCCTGCCTATCGACCCGAACGATGAGAAGAGCGTCATCGTCGAGATCCGGGGCGGCACAGGAGGCGACGAGGCAGGGATCTTTGCCGCCGACCTCTACCGCATGTATACGCGCTACGCCACAACCAAGGGCTGGGCGACGGAAGTGATGGACAGCAACTCCTCGGGAGCAGACGGCTTTAAGGAAATCATCTTTGAAGTCAAGGGCAAAGGCGCCTATAGCCGCCTGAAGCACGAGAGCGGCGTCCACCGGGTGCAGCGCGTGCCGGAGACGGAGGCCAGCGGGCGCATCCACACCTCGACGGCGACAGTGGCCGTGCTGCCGGAGGCGGAAGAGGTGGACATCCATATCAGCCCCGCCGACATAAAAATCGACATCTTCCACGCGGGCGGCCACGGCGGCCAAAACGTCCAAAAGGTGGCAACGGCCGTTCGCATCACCCACCTTGCGACAGGTATCATCGCCACCTGCCAAGACGAGCGCTCCCAACTCAAGAACAAGACTAAGGCGATGAACGTCCTCCGGTCGCGCGTGCTGGACATGGAGACGCAAAAGCAGGAGGCGGCCATCTCCAGCACACGGCGATCCCAGGTGGGCACCGGCGACCGCTCAGAGAAGATACGCACCTATAACTATCCACAGAACCGCATCACCGACCACCGTATGGACGTGACGCTCCACAACCTCTCGGAAGTCATGGACGGCAAGCTGGAAGGGCTCATCGACCAGCTGCTGGCCCACGAGCAATCGAGGCGGCTGCAAGAGGTGACGGCGTGAGGACGGCAGAGGCGCTGCGCGAGGCGCGCTCCGCGCTGGCGAAGGCGGGCCTGGGCGATGCCGCCCTGGAAGCAGAGGTGCTGGTGATGCACGCCGCGGGGCACAGCCGCGAGGCTATGTACGCCTCGCTCAAGGAGCCGGTGGCCGCGCCAACAAAAGAGCGCCTGAACAGCTTCATCGAGCGGCGGCTCCAGCGCGAACCCCTCGCCTATATCACCGGCCACCGCGAGTTCTTCGGCCTGGACTTCTCCATCGACCGCCGCGTGCTGGTCCCGCGCCAAGAGACAGAGACGCTGGTGGAGTTGACGCTCGATATCGCGAAGGGCGCCTATGGCAACGGGTGCGCCATCGCCGACGTGGGGACCGGAAGCGGCGCGATCGCCGTGAGCCTCGCCAAGCACCTGCCAAAGGCGACCATCTATGCCACAGACATATCTCCAGATGCGCTGGACGTGGCGCAGGCGAACTGTGAGCGGCATGAGGTATCTGCGCAGGTGAGGCTGCTCCAAGGCGACCTTCTTATGCCACTCACTTCGCCTGTGGATATCGTCGTCGCCAACCTGCCCTACATCGCACACAGCGATGCAGAACGCCTTCAGCCGGAGATTCGCCTCTTCGAACCATCCCTCGCCCTCTACGCGCACGACGACGGACTCAGCGTGGTGGTGCGATTGCTGAAGCAGGTCGCGGCGCTGGCGCAGAGACCCAAGTGGGTACTGGTAGAGCTTGGCGAAGGGCAGGCACAGAAGGCCACCGAGGCCGCCCGGCGAATCCTGACAGGAGCAACCGTCGCGAGCTATCGAGACCTTGGGGGCATGGAGCGCGGGCTGATCATTGGGTTGGGGTCGACCTAACCCCCACCCCTTCCCTGAGAAGGAAGGGGCGTTTCGTTTGTTTTCATGTGTCGCATCTGGCGTTAAAGAGCCTGTTGTCCCTCCCTTCACAGGGGAGGGATCAAGGGAGAGGTCTCTGTCATCCGAGGAGTCTTCGACAGGGTGACAATAAAAAGGAGCCATCGTGCCGACGCTCTATCTCGTAGGAACGCCTATAGGCAACCTGGAGGACATCACCCTCCGGGCGTTGCGGGTCTTGAAGGAAGTACCCCTTGTTGCCGCGGAGGATACGCGCCACGCCAAGATCCTCTTCCAGCGCTATGAGATCAAGACGCCTCTGGTGAGCTATCACGAGCAGGGCGTAGTGAATCGAGCGGCCCAACTCGTCGAAAAGTTACGCCAGCACGACGTGGCGCTCATCACCGACGCAGGGATGCCCTCCATCAGCGACCCTGGCTTTGGCCTTGTGCGCGCCGCGATCGATGCAGGGATACGAGTCGAAGTGATTCCGGGGGCATCCGCAGTGCCGACGGCGGTGGCGGTCTCCGGCTTGCCCTCCGACCGGTTCACCTTTGTCGGCTTTTTGCCGCGCATGCCCAGCGAACGGCGCACGCTGTTGAAATCATTCCTCTATCACCAATTGACGCTAGTCGCCTTCGAATCGCCGTACCGGGTGAAGGGGGCGCTTGAAGATATCGCCACCGAGCTTGGCGAACGGCCCATCGCAGTCTGCCGCGAGTTGACGAAGATGTACGAAGAGGTCTTTCGCGGGACGGCGAAAGAGGCGCTGGCGCACTTCACATCGCCCAAGGGCGAGT
>CAMAVV010000003.1 GCA_945861815.1 Thermoflexus hugenholtzii JAD2 | reverse complement strand
AAGGGCCTGTGAGATTCACGGCATAAAGCGTCGTGTGCCCGGTCTGCCGCTTCACCTCTGCCGCCGCTTTTTGTATTGCTGCAAGCCTCTGCTCAGTGGGACAGACATCGAGGTCCGGGAGAATCTCATCGTCCTTCACGATGTCGATGCCTCCGAGGGCTGTCTCGCGAAACATCTTCGCCAGCTCCTCTGGCGGAAGCCCGATGCAAGGCTTGAAGATCGCCATTGCCAGGGGACGCTTTTCAACGCCAAGGGCCTTGCGCACCCCGGGAACGCCAAGGCGAGGGCCAGGGAGGCGTGAAAGAAAGGATGGCGGCAGATCGAGATCGACGAGCTTGATGCGCCCATCCAGGCTCACCTTGCCAAAGACCATCACAAGCAGCGTCGCGATATCGCCTTGCGTATTCTCCGGGGGAAAGCCGATGGTGAGCGTTGCCGCGTGCAGGCCATTCTGCTGGGTGACTGACGATGCGTTGAGGACGGCGCCGCGATGGCGCTCTAGGCGGTCCTGGTCATGCCGCGCCACCGGCGTCCAGGTGTCTGTCGTCTGCCCCAAAGCGATTGCCTTGGCCTTTTTCTCGGCGTCGAACGGCGCCTCGGCAGCGACGGCATAGGTTGCCTTGATCCACTCACGCATGGCTATTGCGGCGGGTTCTTGTAGTGTGGCGTCCAGCCGCTCATGTCCTTGAACAGCCGCATCGCCTTGATGGCGCGGGAGGAGGTGAGGGTGAACCAGTGCCAGGTTTTCGCCGGGACAATGATGTAATCGCCTGTTGTCACCGTGATCGAAAAGCCTGGCTTGCCTACGGGCTCAAAGCCGAAGGTTCCTTCGCCATCGATGATGAAGCGTACTTCGTCATCGTCGTGATAGTGCGTCTTATCGAACTTTGCCAGCATCATATCGAGGTTTGGCGTCTGCGAACTCAGCACCACGATGTCGGCTTGGACATAGCCTCGCTCCTTGCGCTCAACATCGAGCTGGGGGCGGTAGGCCTGCATGACCTGCTGTTGCTCCTCTGGCGAAAGCGCGCCTTTGCCAAGGAGCGGCTTCACGGCGGGAGGCGTTGGCCACCGTTGAAAGAGAACACCGTTCTCTTTGAGGAATCGCGAAATATCGGCGTCAGTCTTGAGCGGCTGTTTGAGATGCGGCGCAGAGACTGTGGTCATAGCGTCCCCTTGCTAGGCGAACAAGATTTGCCCCGTATTGTAGCGCGTTATAAGGCCCACAACGAGCTATGCCGAAGTATGACGCCTCTCAGGAGAAGCTTCTCAAAAGCACCAATCACATGAACCGGGAATACTTCTCCGGTGAAAGACGCTCGCCCGACCCTAGGGCATCAAGGCCGGAGACACAGAGCGCTAACGCCATCACCGAATCGTCATAGAAACCGGAGGGCGCCGAGGTTTTCAGCGCACCGCCAGGAGCCCCTGCATAGGCGTACGCCTTCAACTCGTTCAGCAGCTGCTCGATGCGCGGGTAGCTGATGCGCCTCTGCTCGATATTGATCGAGAGCCGGTTCACCAGGTCTCGTTTCTTCTCGGCGCTGAACTTCACCCCGTGGACGGGCACATCCGCTGCTCTCACATCATCGACGATCGGGTCGCCAAGGCCAGTGGCGTCGATGTAAGCAATAGCATTGTTATACCGCCGTGACGTCTCGATGATTCGCGCCTTCTGGACAGGCCAGTCGAGGTGGGAGAAGCGATCGAAGTGGACCACGGCGCGCGACCCCGCATCTGCAACGACGATCACGGAGTAGTCGTGCTGCTTCGCAAGGTCAACGCCCATCACGTAGGCGCTTCCCGGCTGCGGAGCTTGCATCTCCCCTTGGACGCAGGCTTCGACGCCCCGGAAGACTGATCCGGCGTCTTCCAGAAACTCAGCGCCGTACTCCTGGCGGAAGAGCTGCTCCGGCATATCTTGCTTTGCCCGCTCGATCTCCTCAGGGATCACCGGCGTCTCGCCCGCGAGCGCCATCTCCGCACAGCGCCGCTGCGCCTCCTCCAATTGCCGTGGCGATGGCAAGTGCGGCAGCTGGCCAAGAACACCCTCGGCATCCTTTCGCGTCCAGAGCAGCGGGCTACCCCAGCTGGGGTAGTTCCACGAGTGCACGCCACTGTCGCCACCGCCTTGTCCGCGCAAGAAAAGGCGATAGAACCAGTTCTTCCCCTTGGGCGTGCCGTTGAAGATCGCCTCGCCAAGACGCCCGGGGGAAGACAGCGTTGGCCGGAGCGACTGCGTCCAGGACTCTTCGTCGATGAGGCCAGCCTCGGTCACCACAAGGAGGTCAAGGCCGACGGAGACCAACCGCTCCGGCTGCATCGCCGTCTTCATCTCGATGACGGCCTGTCCATCGAAGAGCTCGATCTTTCGCTGGCTCTCCCGGACCGAGGTGATCGCCCTCCGGGGGATGAACTGCTTGTACTCTCGCCACATCTGCTGCGTCATGGCATACGTCGGCGCGACGTACCAGACGTGCACCAACGGCACTAGCCCGCCAACCTTGCGGTTGCGACGTATGAGGTCAGGGATACGCTGCAGCACGTCGTAGATGCTTGCGCGGTCCTTCCCCCACCGCCGCCCGCAGGCTAGAACCTTGATCTTGGCGCGCGCTTGATGGAACTGGGCTTGATACGGGTGGGGCCGGTAGGCGCTAAGGTCCCAGACGGCGAGATTTGTTGACTGAAAGGCTTCTTTTTCGCTTTTGTTTGAGAGTAACGAATTGGTCACAGTTTGGTAATTCCCTAGCAGCTTGCACTTGCCAAGCACTTCTTTTCAGATAGAATCAAGCTATCTCACGCATTCCACACCTTTGGCACACCAAATCCTCATGTTGTTGCTTCTAAGCGTCTCCATCACAGTTCTGGTCGCCGCCTTCGCCTACCGCGTTGGTAACCGGCGGCTTCAGTACCGGCACAACCACCTTCAGACCCAAGTTCTGGTTTCCTTCGCCTTCTCCGTCCTCTTTGGGCGGCTCCTCACCATTGAGGAGCTGCGCCAGACGGAGCCGCTTACCACTCTGGTGCGCCTTGCCGGTTTTGTCGCCATGTTCACCATGCTCGTCGCCGCCACCCGCCTTATGCGAGCCCTTCGCAGCGACGAACAGCGCCCCCAGGCGAACTAGCATCACGCTCCGGATCCCAGATGACCGCTCAGCCGCTCGGTAAACTCCGTCTGAAGGAGATGCGGCACCCCGTCACGAACGGTGAGCCGTATCTCGCCCCAGCGCCTCTCTCGGTGCGCCTGCATGACCACCGCCGCCAGCCGCTCCATCGCTGATTGCACCGGAGCCGCGACATTCACCGTCTCCCGAATCTCCTTCGCCACTATCGGCCCCCTTTCTGCAAGAGCGCCCTGGCCTCAATCACCTCCGGCAGTCTATCCGCCGCCATAACGTAGCCATTCGTGTCCCACTCCAACAGCTCCACGTATTTATCGAGCAGCCGCTGGAGCGCCGCCTCAAGCGCGGCATTCTCCTCCTGCGCCTTGCCGGGAGCCACTGCAACCTTGGCAGTCCCGCTCGTGATTTTCTCCTCGCGTCTCGTCCTTGCCATTTCGTTCCTCATCTTTCTCCTATGCATCCCTCTACTACTAATTATGGTTATCATTGTCTACCCCCCCCCCGCCACAAGGCCTGGATCAAGCGTCACTATCACGCTCTGCTCCTCGTGATTTCCATTGAATTTCCCCTCGAAATTCGATACACTCAACCCGGCGCCAACGATAGTCTCTCGCCCTGGCTTGTCGCCTTACGGTAGCTGGCCAAAGGAGTCCCATGACCACCCCTCGCAAGACAAAACAGCAGTGGCGCGAAAAGTCCTACGAGCCATCGATCAAGAAGGTCCCGGAGCGCCAGAAAAGCTTTAAGAGCAACTCCAGCTACGATATCGACGTCCTCTATACCCCTGAGGATGTCAGCGCGGTCGATTACGACCGGGACCTGGGCTATCCCGGCGAATATCCCTACACACGCGGCGTCCAGCCAAATATGTACCGTGGCCGCCTGTGGACGATGCGCCAGTACGCCGGGTTTGCCTCCGCCGAGGAATCCAACCAGCGCTATCGCTATCTCTTAGCCCAAGGCCAGACTGGCCTCAGCGTCGCGTTTGACCTGCCGACGCAGACAGGCTACGACTCCGACCACGAGATGTCGCGCGGCGAAGTCGGCAAGGTGGGCGTGCCTATCTGCAGCCTGGCTGACATGGAGGTCTTGTTCAAAGAGATACCCCTGGACAAGGTCACCACCTCCATGACCATCAACGCCACCGCGCCTATCCTGCTCGCCCTCTACATCGCCGTGGCGAAGAAGCAGGGCGTGAGCAGCGAGAAGCTCGGCGGCACCATCCAGAACGACATCCTCAAGGAATACATCGCGCGCGGGACGTACATCTTCCCGGCGAAACCATCGCTGCGCCTCATCACCGACATCTTTAAGTACTGCGGCGACCAGGTGCCTCAGTGGAACACCATCAGCATCAGCGGCTATCACATGCGCGAGGCAGGCGCGACTGCCGCCCAGGAAGTCGCCTTCACCCTCTCGAACGCCATCAGCTACGTAAACGCCGCGTTAGAGGCGGGCCTCCAGATCGACGACTTCGCGCCGCGCCTTTCATTCTTCTTCGTCTCGCAGAACAACTTCTTCGAAGAGGTCGCCAAGTTCCGCGCGGCGCGGCGCATGTGGGCCAAAATCATGCGCGAACGCTTCAAGGCGCAAAACCCCAAGTCGTGGCAGCTGCGATTCCACACCCAAACGGCAGGCGTCTCCCTCACAGCGCAACAGGTCGAAAACAACATCGTTCGAACGACGGTTCAGGCCCTTGCAGCCGTCCTCGGGGGCACACAATCGCTCCACACAAATTCCATGGACGAAGCGCTCTCCCTCCCGACCGACAAGGCCGTGACTATCGCCCTTCGCACACAGCAAATCCTGGCCTATGAGAACGCCGTCGCCGACACCGTGGACCCGATGGCAGGCTCCTACTACGTCGAAAGCCTCACTACGACAATCGAGGAAAAGGCGAACGCCTACTTGAAGACGATTGACGATATGGGCGGCTCCCTCGCCGCCATCGAGCGCGGCTTCGTCCAGCGCGAGATCCAAGAGGCAGCCTACCAGTACCAGCGCCAGGTGGAAAAGGGCGACGCGACCATCGTCGGCGTGAACAAGTTCACTAGCGACAAGGCTGAGACGCACAACATCATGCGCATCGATGAGTCATCGGCGAAGCGACAGCTTGCAAGGCTCGCCGAGGTCAAGAAAAAGCGCGACCCGAACGCCGTTCGGCACTCGCTCAAGCGCGTTGAAGAGGTCGCACACAGCAAAGACAACACGATGCCGGTCATCATCGAGGCCGTCGAGAACTACGTGACCCTTGGCGAGATCTGCGACACCTTGCGCAAGACCTGGGGCACCTACAAAGAGGCAATCGTTTTCTAAGGCGTTACGCCTGCTATATAGCGCGAGCACGGCCATGAACTTCACTCTCTCAGAAAGCGACATCCTCCTCCGGCGCACCGTCCGCGACTTTGCGGTAAAGGAGCTGGAGCCGGCGGCACGCGAGCGCGACGCCAAAGAAGAGTTCTCTTGGCCTCTTTACCGCAAGATGGGGAAGCTAGGCATCACCGGCCTCGGCATCGCCCCCGAGCGCGACGGCAGCGGCGGCCTGTTGCAAACAGCCATCGCCGTTGAGGAACTCGCCCGCTCCGACCCAAGCATGGCCCTCTCGCTCCTGGCGAGCCTCTCGCTGGCCTCCCACGGCATCGAGCATCATGCCGGCGACGCGCTAAAGAATAGGTACCTGCCGCCAATCGCCCGTGGCGAAAAGATCGCTGCCTTCGGCTTCACGGAGCCTGAAGCGGGCAGCGACGCAGCCGGCGTGCAGATGCTGGCCTCGAAGAAGAACGGCAAATATCTCCTCAACGGTCGCAAAATCTTTATCACGAACGGCGATATTGCAAACACATTCCTCGTCTTTGCCACCACGGACCGCGCAAAGCGTCACAAGGGCATGCTTGCCTTTATCGTTGAGCGCGGCAGCAAAGGCCTCTCGACGCACAAGCAAACCGAGAAGATGGGTATGCGGGCATCGAGCACCGCAGAGGTGCTCTTTGACGACTGTGAGGTGCCTGCGGGCAACCTCGTTGGCGAAGAGGGCCAGGGCTTCACGATCGCCATGGAGATCGTGGATGGCAGCCGCCCCATCATCGGCGCACAGGCCACCGGCATCGCTCAAGGGTCGCTGGACCTCGCGATGCGCCACGTGCGCCAGCGTAAGCAGTTCGGCCAAGCAGTCGCCGATTTCCAGGGCGTCCAGTGGATGCTGGCCGATATGGCCACCAAGATCGACGCCGCCCGTCTGCTTGTCTATCGCGCCGCCTCCATGCGCGACCAGGGCCTCTCTTCGACGAAAGAGTCGGCTATGGCAAAGCTCTTCGCCAGCGAAACGGCGATGCAGGTTGCCACCCAGGCCTTGCAACTCCACGGCGGCTCAGGCTATTTCAAAGAGAGCCCTATTGAACGCTTCTTCAGAGATGCTAAAGTAACAGAGATCTACGAAGGGACCTCCCAGATCCAGCGCCTCGTCATCGCGCGGCGGCTGCTGGCTGAGGCGGCGGCCCAGCGGTAAAGGAGACCCATGAATCTTAAGAAGCTCCACCACATCGCCATCGCCGTGAAAAATATCGATGAGTCGCTGAAAGACTACGTTGACATCCTAGGCTTCCCTAAGTCTGAGATCAAATTCATCGAATCGCAGCAGGTGAAGGCGACGCTTATTCCCGTGGGCGACTGCGAGATCGAGCTTATCCAGCCGACCGACCCTAACGGCGGCGTCGCCAAGTTCATCGAGAAGCGCGGCGAAGCGATGCACCACATCTGCTTCGAAGTGGCGGACGTTGACCACGAGCTTGCCGACCTCGAGAAGCGCGGCTGCGCGCTCATCGATAAGAAATCGCGCCCAGGCCTTGCCGGCATGGTCGGTTTCCTCCATCCAAAGTCCACCAAGGGCGTTCTCACCGAGCTCTGCACGCCCATCAAGCATTAGGTGCAGGGGTAACCAGATAAGAAGGGGCAATACCTATGGTTAGCGCGCAAAAGGATACGATTCGCGTCCTCGTCGCAAAGCCTGGCCTGGATGGGCACGATAGAGGCGCCAAAATCATCGCCAGGGCCCTTCGGGACGCCGGGATGGAGGTAATCTATACCGGCATACGCCAAACCCCTGAAATGATTGTTACTGCAGCCGTTCAGGAAGACGTCGATGTCGTCGGCCTCAGCATCCTCTCAGGCGCTCACTTAGAGCTCTTCCCCCTCATCGTGGACGGCCTCAAGAAGAAGGGGAAGGATGACGCCGTGGTTCTTGCAGGGGGTATCATCCCGGAAGAGGACTTCGCGCGGCTCAAGGCGATGGGTATCCAGGGCGTCTTTGGACCAGGCAGTTCCACTCAGGACATCATCGAATTCATCAAGAAGACGGTCGGGGCTAAGAAGGGCAAATAAAAAGGCCTCGGCTTAGGCCGAGGCCTTTGGACAGAGCTTCCTTTTGTAAAGCTACTTCCCTAGGCCTTTTCGCATCCGCTCCAAGGCATCAGCGCGCGGCTTGAAGATAGAGTCCTCGGAGATGCCGAGGGGTAGGCTCTTTCCCTTCTGTATCTTACGCCGCGCGAACGCGCCAAGTCCTACGATGCCTGCCGCGCCAATCGTGGCCATCAGCAAGAAGTTCTTCCTCGAAACCTTTGTCTCTCCCAGGGCGTTCATAACTCTTCTCCAGCCTCCCTATCTCGGGAGTACGCGCAGATAGGCGATAACCGCCCAGCGCTCTTCATCCGTCAGTAGATAGCCGAACTTGGGCATAACGTTGATGCCATTGGTGAGAGTGGTGAACAACTCGCCATCGGTCTTTGCCTGGGTCACCGCGACCGTGAGGTCTGGTGGGCGCACATACTTATCCCGGACAAGGATATCGCCCACCTTACCGTTGCCCTTGCCCTGGACGCCGTGGCACATCGAGCAGTTCACGCGGTAGAGCTCTGCCCCTTTGGCATTCGTCGCCGCGCCTGCAGGCAGAGGGCTCTTGAACGCCTTGGCAGCCTCTAACAGGTCGGCGGGAATGACATGCGTCTGCGGGCCTGTCACAGGCACTGCGCCCTCAGGCACATCAAGCCTGGGTGGCTCACCAATCTTGGTCGACTGGTTGTAGTGCATTTCGGGGAAGATATCAACCTGGTAAGTGCCTTTGGTGCAGCCGGCAAGGACAATCGCAGCCAAGGCCACAATGCCCAGGCCTAAAGCGAACCGGCGGCGGCCCGGATATTTTCTCTCGTGTATCTTCATCCCTGCGTTCCTACGTTCCTTCGTTTGTCTCTTTTACTTCTGGTGCTTCACATCAACCGCTCCCGATTGCCGCATCACCATCTCGGCGGTATTCACCCGGTCGTCCGGGCAGTTGAGGTCGATGCCGATGTAGCCTTCCGTGATGCGCGTATCGTAGAGCCCCATCACAGGTCTCGGCAGTCGCGACTCGAAGATCACGCCGATGATGGTCATGAGGATCGCCCCGAGCATCGTGCCTTCATACACGATCACCGCCATGGCTGGAATCGCGATGATAGGCTTGCCGCCTGTGACCAGCGGATTCGCCACGGAGGTTCCCGCCGTGACGAGGATGGCCACAGTGAAACCAACTATCGCGCCGAAGAATGGGAAGGCATAGAGCCTGTGCTTCGGCATCCATTCGCCAAAGGCCCCTTCGGGATATGGACTCCCAGTCAGGACTTGCCAGTCCCTGTTGGTGAAGCCCGACTCATGCAGCCGGTCTACTGCCATGACTGCATTGTCCGCTGTCTTAAAGACACCGAGAACTTGTTTCTTTGCCATATGGGGTTAGGCCCCCTTCCCTTATTCTTCGCGCTTAGCCGCGGGTACCGTCACTTTGCCGATCTTGATCTCGTCCTTCAAAATCTCGCCTTCCTTGATGTCGTAAATGGGAATCAGCGGGATGACCTTTGAGATGAGCAGGATGTTCATCGAGACGAAGGCGAAAGAGCCGATGACCAGCAGTATCTCGATGACGCTCGGATGGTAGGTGCTCCAGGAGAAGGTGAGGCCCTGCTTTCTGGCCAGGCCTGGGACGATGATAAGGAAGCGCTCGATCCACATGCCGATGTTCACCAAAATCGTTGTGATGAACATCCACTTGAAGCTCCGCCGCACATTTTTGAAGAGCCACAAAGGCACAGGGATGAAGTACCCGGTGAGGATGAACGTTAGGAAGAGCCAACTGTACGGCGCTTCAAAAAACTGCATCTTGCGCAGCCCAAGCTCCGCATCCTCCAGCGTGTAGATGCTGTAGAGGATCTCGATAAAGAAGAAGAAGAACCAGGCCGTTGCCACCACGATAAGCAAGCGGCCCAGGGAGTCGATCGTGTCTTTTGTGATGTAGTTTTCCCAGTGGAAGAGCCATCGAAGGATAATCATCACCGTCACGACCGCCGAGACGCCGGAATGAACGGCACCGATGACGAAGTACGGAGCAAAGACAGTCGAGTGCCATCCCTCCACAGATTGGGCTATGCCAAAGTCCCAGGAAACGATGCTGTGGACGGAGACGAAGACGGGGAGAATAAGAGCCGAGAGCAAGAAGCCTGCGACGATCTGAAGCCGCCATTGCCTCGGCGTGCCGCGCCAGCCCATCGCCAGCACAGAGTAGATCGCCTTCGCCACACCCTTCGTCCTATCGCGCGCAACGGCGAAGTCAGGGATAAGAGCGACGAGGACGAACATGATGCTCGAGGTCAGATAGGTCGTGATGGCCGTCGGGTCCCAGACCAGGGGCGAGCGCACATTGGGGAAGATGCCCCGGGCAAAGTCATACGGGAAAGCCCAGTACATGGTGCGCCACGGGCGGCCGCTATGGATGATCGGAAAGAGGATCGCCGTCATCAGCGCGAAGACTGTCACAATCTCCGCTGCGCGCGTTGCCGGGCGGCGCCACTCAGCCTGAGAAAGGCGCAAGATCGCCGAGAGCATCACGCCTGCGTGGCTGATGCCGACCCAAAAGACGAAGTTGGTGATCATGAAGCCCCAGAAAACGGGGCGGTGCAGGCCGCTAACGCCGATGCCCTTGTTGACCATGTAGCCGACGGCTCCGCCTGCCAAGGCCACCACAAGCGCAAGGAAGCCGACGATGATCCAATACCGGCGTTCCGTGTAGAGAACGTTCGTCAGCAGCTCCCGGTTGATCCGGGCATCTACTTCCTGCGGCGTATGTCCTAGTACTACTCTGTCTTGCATCTCTATTGTGCCTTAGTCCGGCTTACCCATCACCATGATCTCGCGCTTCAGGAACCTCTTCTTCTTCCGATAGAGCATCCCCTCGGTGACCTCCCAGATGGAGATCGGCGGGAAGAACTTCATGGCGAGCATGATGAGGAAGATCGCGCCGCCGATGCCGCCGAGGATCATGAAAACGTCGGCTGTGCCGGGAAGATGCGGCGGCGGGTTCTCCAAAAACGGTTCGACGTGGATATTGTGCAGCGCATCGGCGCGAACGTCGGCAACGCTGAAGCTTGCGACGTAGATGCGGATGCGGTCGAAGAATGTGCCCAGCAAGATCGAACAGGCGACGATCGTCGGGACGATCATCGACTTGCGTGCACCGTTCCAGATGAGCAGCAGGAACGGCACCGCGAAGTTGAGGCAGACCGCCATCGCCCACGGGAAGCGGTACGATTCGGCGAAGAAGAGCTTGATGAGCGCCTGCTCCACGGGTTGGCGGCCATACCAAAAGATCATGAAGCCGGAGAGCCAGAAATACATCCAAAGGAGCGAGAGCGCCAGCATGATCTTGCTTGCACCCCAGAATTGGTCAACGCTGATGTAGTCCTTGTAGCCGCCGAATTTGTAGAGCAGGAAGGTCACGAGGATCGTGCTCGCCACGGCGCTCTGCAGGCCGCTGATGGCGTGCCACGCAGGGAAGATCGCGTCCTTCCACCCAGGCACGAGGGAGAGCGCGAAGTCGGAGGCGATCATCGTGTGCACGCCGATAAGGAAGAGGAAATAGAGCGCGCCAAGGACCATCAGCATGGCCTTGACGCCCTTCCACTGCCGAGGAGTGCCCCGGAATTTCGGTGCGAGCTTGGTTGCAAGGCTCTTGCGCCAGCCCTTGCCATGATCGCGGATGGCGGCCAGGTCAGGAAGCGAGCTTACATAGAGGATCGCCATTCCAAGAAGCGCGATGCCGATGAGCCCGGCGAGCTGGTAGACATGGGGCGCGCCTGGGAAGCCGAACCAGATTGACTTTCTATCGGCGGCGTTCGGGAGCATGAGCACGAGGGGGATGAACATCAGCGCGCCGACGATGCCGGCCACCGACATGATTTCCGCGCTGCGCCCCATTGGCCTGCGCCAGTGGCTGCGCACCATGCGCTGGGTCACCGAGAAGATCGGCGCTGACATCGCCGTTGTGAAGATGAAGGCAAAGGTCGCCATCAAATATCCCCAGGGCGTAAACGTGTCGAATCCATCCTGGGCGCGCACGATGAAGGCGATGAAACCGGCGATGAAGAGACCGCCGAACAAGGCAAGCGCCAGCTTGTAGGTGCGTCCCATCGTCGAGGCAACGCGTAAAACTGTCTGCGTCACCTCGGCATGAGGCATCGTCAGCACCTGCGGCTGATAGTGGTGCTCGCCTTCGCCCTCGTGATGGGCTGTGTGTGCATCGTGTACGGTGCTACTCATGTGCCTTATCTTCCGCAGCGTGCAGGTCAACCTTCTTTAGGTAAATCACATTCGGGCCCGTGCCCTGTTCTTCCAGCAGGCGGTAGTGGCGGTCGTCGTGCGCCATCTTCGCGACTGCGCTCTTCTCGTCCTTGATATTGCCAAAGGCCAGCGCGCCTGTTGGACAGGATTGCACGCAGGCAGGCGTCACATCGCCGTCTTTGAAGTCGCGGTTCTCGCGCTTCACAAGGCGGTCGCCCCGGCGGATGCGCTGGACGCAGAAGGTGCACTTCTCCATGATGCCCCGGCTGCGGACCGTGACATCTGGATTGAGCTGGTTCCGCAGCGTCTCCGGCCAGACGGGCTCCCAGAAGTTGAAGAAGCGCACGTTGTAATTGCAGTTGTTGGCGCAGTAGCGCGTGCCGATACAGCGGTTGTAGACCTGGACGTTCAGCCCTTGGTCATTGTGGTACGTGGCATAGACGGGGCAGACGGGCTCGCACGGCGCATTCTCGCACTGCTGGCACATCAGCGGCAGGAACTTGACCTTCAGATTTTTGAAGTCAACCTCGTCTGGCCGCTTATCCGGGTCGCCGCTCACCCAGTAGCGCTCGATGCGTATCCATTCGTGGGCGCGCTTCTGATTGAAGATCGCGTCGGTATTCAGCGGGACATTGTTCTCGGCCTGGCAGGCGACGACGCAGGCTTGACAGCCGCTGCAGCGGTCTGCATCCACTACCATCACCCACTTTGGTTCAGGCTTTCGTTCGATTGCCATCAACCTGCTCCGTTAGGAGTCCTTATTCGTGACTTTGACTTTGTTCGAGAAATCGATCGGCACCACAGAGCCTTCCATCTTAGGGATGCGCTTCCATTTGCCCGTCTTTGTCATCTTCACACGCGTCGCCGCCCAGGCCAGAGAGCCGGACTGCTTCTCTTCGCGCGGGTCAAGGATGCTGTAGATATTCGCGCCGCGCTCTTCGGCCCAGCGGCCATATGCCTTGTGGCCCTGGCCAACGGGGATAGCCAGCACGTCGGGCGATGCAGCAGGGTTCGGATAGACCATCGCATCGATGGCGCCCGCAGGCGATTCGATGCGCACGATGTCGCCCTCGCGCAAATCCAAGTCCTTTGCCATCTTCGAATTGACCTCGACCCATGTCTCCCACGTTGCCGTGGTGATCGGGTCTGGCGTCGCTTGCAGCCAGGGCAGGTGCGCCAGGCGGCCATCGCCGATGCCGACGGTTTGGAAAGGCAGTAGCGTATAGGGATAACGGGCGGCATCCCCGGCAAACTCCGGCTCGGGATTGGTGAGAGTCAACCCATTTACAAAAGTGACTGGCAGCACGCGGGCGTTCGTGTCCCACCAACCGCCTTGCTGGAGCAGCTTGCCCCAGAACTCTTCGAAGGTTGCGCCGGTCACGCTCCCGCGGCGAAGCTGATGCAGCTTCTGCGCTTGCTGGCGAAGGACATCGCGCATGTTGGCCCACGGCAAGTCCTTTTCGAGCTTCAGTTCTTGCGCCAAAGTGAGGAGAAGATCGCCGAAGCCGCGCGTATCGCGGAAGGGCCTGACCACAGGCTGCTGGAAGGTGACTGCCTCATAGCCGGGGCCGGGATTCATGGGCACATCGGCCCAGTCCTCGAGGGGAAGGCTTGAAGGCAGCACCCAGTCTGCCCAGTAAGTCGTGTCATCAAGGAAGCTGGAGAAGCTCACAACGGTTGGGACGTTCGCAAGCGCCTCTGCAAAGCCAAGGGAGGCAGGAAGGCCGTGAACAACGTCGGCGTTGCGGATGAGCGCCGCTTTGACCTTGCCCTGCTTCATGCTGTCGACGATCTTTTTCCACTCACCCAGCGACGTGCTTGTGCCGGCGGCATATGCGATGCGGTCAGCCGCGGCGGTGCCGTCGCCGATGGGAGGCGGCGGATTAAAAATCACACCGCCTGGCTTGTTCACATTGCCGACAAGATGGTTCAGGCTGTAGATAGCGGTTAGGTTGAAGACGCCGTTGGTCTGCGCGCCCGCAGCGCCTCCGCCGATTGCGATCGCCGGCTGGTTCTCCGGGGCTGCGAAGCTCTTTGCCATCTCCTCGATGTGCTTCGCCTCAACGCCCGTCGCCTCCGCAACTTTCTCAGGCGCGTAGGCCTCGAGCGCCGCTGCTCCGCGTCCGCCAGTGAGCGCACGGGCGGCGACCGCATCGCCAAGGCCGGACTTGATGATCACATAGGCCATGCTAAGCGCGAGTTTGCCCTCAGCGCCTGGCTTCACATAGAGCCACTCGTCGGCGCTGGCGGCAGTTGGTGAAAAGCGGGAGTCAACCTGCACCAGCGTGCCGCGCTTGCGTGCGCCTTGGCGGAACTCGCCATAGCCGCGTGAATGGCGTACCTGGGATATCCAGCCGCCCAAGAAATCGGAGCCGAATGAGAGGATAAAGTTGCTGCGCCCAAGGTCGAAATCGGGCAGCAGCTCCTGGTCGAAGGTCTGCTTGATGGCCGCCTTCAACGCGCTCTCTTCCATCGGTTCGAAGGTTGCGTGGGTAGCTTGCATCGCCTTCGCAAATCGCTTCGCTACCATGCCAAGGCCGCCATTGAGCGAATCGGTCACGATCAAGAGACTGCCTGCGGCGGCGCCCTTCATCTCGTTCAGCTTGGGGGTGACTGCCGCAAGAGCCTCATCCCAGGTTGTCTCTGCAAAGTTGCCGCTGCCGCGAGCGCCTGTCGCCTTCATCGGGCGGCGGACGCGGTCGGGGTGGTAGAGCGCTTGGACGCCCGCTTGGCCGCGCACGCACAACTTGCCGCCGCTCAGCGGATGCAAGGGGTTCCCTTCGATCTTCTTTGCACGGCCTTCGATGACGCGAACGACGACGCCGCAGCCACTGCCGCACTGGGCGCAGGAGGTGGCATACCAGTTGTCGATGCCGTTGACCAAGTCTTCAGGCAACCTGGATGGGCTTTGGACCAGAAACTCGCGGACATTGGGACGGCAGGCGGCAAGGATAGCCGCTCCTGCGGTCGTCCCGCCTGCGAGCTTCAAGAATTCTTTACGAGTGAATGCCATGACTCTAAAGACCTCTTAGTAGTGGCACGTGGCACAGTCAGAAGGCGGAGCGCGCCGCTGCCCGCTCGTGACCGCTTCCTTGATCGCCGCTTCCGCCTCAGGCGTGAGGTAGTTGAAATAGCCGCCGCGGTGGCAATCGACACAGTCGCGCATCTTTAAGTTGCGCACCTGTTCGGCCACTTTCATCTTGCCCACATCGCCATGGCAGAGCGAGCAGACCTGCGACGGCTGCACTTTGTTCTGCTCTGAGAAGAAGACGACGTGCGCCTCGTGGATGAATTGGACATGGTCCGGCAAGCGGTGGACCCGGCCCCAATTCAGGGACTCGCCAGACTGGTCGATAGAAAGCAGCTTGGCAATCTCCGGCGAGTCCTTGAGCACAACCTTGTGACAGAAGACGCAGAGTTGGACGGAAGGGATGGTAGCCGCCTCGCCTTTGAGCGCCTCACGATGGCAAAAGAGGCAGTCAATCTCCGCCGCGACGTGGAGATCGTGCCGGAATTGGATGGGCTGGCTGGCCTTCACCACCGCTGGCCCAAAGGGGGTGCTCCACCATGCCTTCAAGATGCCGACGGTGACGATCAATCCGCCAAGGCCGATGACAAGGCCAACCAGCGGCACGAGAACTTTGACTGCGAGCGGTACTTTGGGCAGCGACATAGTGTGTTAGGCAGCCTTATTCTGTGCGCTAGGTCCTCTTCGGGACGCTAGATCCAGTCCCTGTGCCAGAAATTTCGAATCTCATGCGCCTTATCTGCGGCCATCGCGAACCAGAAGCAAATCGCGCCTAGAATCAAGATGGAACTCAGGTAAAGGTGTATCCGCAGCTTCCGAGCCTTATTTGCGATGCCGGGCGGCAAATGGCCTGAGTTGATAAGCGAAGGAATGATGGCGTGTGCAAGTACGAGATGCGTAGCAAGTCCGAATGCGAAGATAACGATAAACCAGAGGTATCGGAGGATGTGGCTGGTATTGCGCCAGTCCACATGATTAAGCGCTTCTGGGTCCATTGTCCACCTAACGTTATTGCCCGCGCCTCAACGCTCCCGCTGCGCAGGCTCCGGCTGCCCCGCCGAAAGCACATTGAGAATACATTCACAATCGGGGCCTGTCAAGACAGGTACAACTCTTATAGAGGCTCTTGACGGCCACTGCGCCACACCCCTAATTCGCGCATCATAGAAAGTGCCTCTGCTACACTGTAAACGTCCCTCTTTCTAGGGGGAACGTCCTTGAAGGAGTTGCCATGTCACCGGCTGAGCCTATCAGGCTCACGACCCTGACCAAGTGCGGCGGCTGAGCTGCCAAATACGGTCCGGGCGACCTGCATCACATCCTCCATAATCTTCCCCAAGTCGCTGATCCGCGACTGCTCGTCGGTATCGCAACGGGGGATGATTCGGCCGTGTACCAGCTCACCAAAAACTTGGCGCTGGTGCAAACGGTCGACTTTTTCCCTCCGATAGTCGACGACCCCTTCACCTACGGCGCCATCGCAGCCGCCAACTCCCTGAGCGATGTCTATGCCATGGGCGGACGGCCCATCACCGCGATGAACATCGTCGCATTCCCTTCTGATAGGCCGAAAGAGGTGCTCAAGGAGATTCTTCGCGGCGGCGCGCAGAAGGCAAAGGAAGCTGGAGTTCCCATTGTTGGCGGTCACACCATCGATGACGCGGAGCCGAAATATGGGATGTCGGTCACCGGCCTTGTCCGCCCTGGGAAACAATGGACAAACGCAGGCGCGCGCCCCGGCGACGTGCTTATCCTTACTAAGGCCATCGGCACTGGCATCATCACCACTGCCGCGAAGAGTGGCAAAGCGAGCGAAGCCGCAATCAAGGCCGCTATCACATCTATGCTCGTCCTGAATAAGGCGGCGTGCGAAGCGGGCCTTGAAGTCACCCCGAACGCTTGCACAGACATCACAGGCTTTTCACTGCTCGGGCACTTGCACGGGATGCTGAACGCCAGCAGGGTATCCGCGGTCATCTCCACAAGCCGCGTGCCGCTCTTGAAAGATGCCTGGGAACTAGGGGCAGAACGGGAAATCTCCCCAGGAGGCATGGGCCGGAACAAAAGCTACTACGACCATGCTCTTACCTGGAAGCAAGGCACTCACCCCAAGGCCTTCCGCGTCCTCTTCGATCCGCAGACCTCCGGCGGCTTGCTCTTCTCTATCTCTCCCAAGAAATCTCAGCGCCTTCTCAGCGCCCTCAAGGCACATCATGTGCAAATCGCCGCCGTTGTTGGCGAGGTCACGCAAGGCGAGCCTGGACACATCACAATAGAAAAGTAGCGGGCAGGCGCAAACACCATGGCAGACCTCACTCTTACAAGACAACAGGCCGACGAAATCATCGCCCACGCCAAGCAGGAGGCGCCCAACGAATGCTGCGGCATCCTGACTGGCGATGGTGCAGTTGTGCGCAAGGTTTATCGCGCGACGAACACCGAGAAAAGCCCGGTGAAATACAACTTCGACGGGTTGGAGTTGATGCGCATCGAAGATGAGGCGGCAAAGTCCAAGTGGGACATCCTTGGCTTTTACCACTCCCACACCTTCAGTGAGGCCTACCCATCGACCACGGACGTGAAGCTCTCTTCGCCTTGGGGCTACCTCTATATGATCGTCTCCCTTCGGGATCCTATGAAGCCGGCCATCCGCCTCTACCACATCGATAAAACACAGCCTGACGGGGAGCAGATCCAGGAGTTGCGAGTAGAATTAGCCCCCTAAGGCCTGGTTCTGATCCCTCTAATGGCTTTCTAAGATTGAGTCGCTAAGATAGAGTGTGGCCTTCTGACCAGGCGGCTCTGCCTGGCCCTACGTTATGGTGGCCGACAGCTTTATTGAGTGGCGAGGAAACTATGGGCAGGACTTCATTCCGCATATTGACTTTTTTGGCAATCGCTCTTTCAGTGACACTTGTGATAACCGCCTGTGGTGGCGACGATGCGACCGCCGCTGCCGCTGAAGAGATTTACACAGTTGCCAAAGGCAACATCCGCACCTCTGTCAGCTCTTCGGGCAGCGTCAGCTTCCCTAACCAAAAGACCCTCACCTTCGGCAGTCCAGGCACGGTAAGCAAAGTCCTCGTCCTAGAAGGCGCGCGCGTCACCAAAGACCAGATCCTTGCAGAGATCGACCTTGCCGATGTGCAGATGGCGGTCACCAAGGCCGAGACAACGCTGCTCAGCGCCCAGCAGGCCCTCGACGACGCCAAGAAGACCAACGGCGCACTAGATCTCGCCAAGGCCCAAGAGGCAGTCGCAACCGCGAAGCTACAGATGAAGACGGCTCAGGATGCCTTAGACGACGCTCGTGGCACCGGCTACCAGACTGAGTTGCGCCTGAAACAAGAAGCGCTCGCGAATGCTCAAACACTCCTTCAGCAAGCAAAGGACGCCCTTGATAAGGCGAAGGTTCCTTATACAGACCAGGACATCGCAAAGCAGAAGGAGGCGGTCGCCACCGCCATCCAGGCCGTGCAGCTTGCTCAGGATGCCGCAACCACCGCGAAGAAGCCCTATACGGCTGAGGAGATAGCCTCTGCTGCTGCTGCGCTCGATCAGGCGAAGCAATCCCTCGGAAATACGTTGACATCGCAGACGATCACCGAGGCAACGCAGACCCGTCTTGTTCGCGAAGCGAGCGATCTCCTGGAAACGAGAAGGCGCGCCTATCGCGCCGCTTGGACAGCTGCAGGGTTCGGCATTCCGGAGGTAGATATCTTCCTCTCCCCGGTCGAGATCTACCAGAAACATCCTGCTACCGCTCCCACCCTCACCGATGTCACCACCCTTTGGAACAATCTCATCATCGCCCGCGATGGCCTTGAGTCGGCGAAGGCAACACAAACTTCATCCGTTACCTCCGCTCAGCGATCCCTTACCTCCGCACAAGACGCCGTGCGAACCTCCCAAACCAACTATGACAAACTGGCCGCCGGTTCCGATTCGCTAGACCTTGCAACCAAGCAAGCCAAAATCACAACGGCGCAGGAAACCCTCAAGTTCGCACAAGAGAATCTCACCAAGATGCTCGCGGGCGCAGACGCGCTGGACGTTGCCCTGAAACAGGCCAAAATCTCGTCGGCGGAAGTCACGCTGCGCGTCGCCCAAGAGAATCTCGCGAAGATTCGCAGCGGCCCCGCCAGCGAAGACATCGCAGTCAAAGAGGCAAAAATCATAACGGCAAAGGCCTCGCTCCAGGACGCGGATGAGAAGCTCGCGATCGTGAAGAAGGGGCCTGATGCGATCACCCTCAACCTGCGCGTTACTCAGGTCAACGAGGCCCAGACAAGCCTGCAAGCCGCCAAAGACAAGCTCGCCCTCGCCCAGATAAAAGCGCCCTATGATGGCGTCGTGAACGCCGTCAACGTGAAGGTAGGCGATACCATCTCTGCCGCCACAGCGGCCCTGCTCATCGTGGACATCTCCCAGGCTGAAGTGCAGGCCGTCGTCGATGAGGCAGACGTCTTGAATATCCGCGAAGGCCTGCCCGTACAGGTCACGTTGAACCAGGCCGCCGGCGTGTCGATCGCGGGAACCGTGCGCTTCATCTCCATCCTGCCGAACCGCCAGCAAGGCATCGTGAGTTACAACATCAAAATCGCCCTCACCGTTCCGGCCATCGGCCAAGGCGCGGGCGGCGCTGGGCAAACCCCTGGCGCTGGCCGCCCAGGAGGCCCAGGTGGTACAGGAGGCGCGGGCGGCAACCAAGGTGGTGGCGCTCAACCAGGCGCAGGTCAAGGCGGAGCGCCAGGCGGGCAACGGCCGGGAGCAGGCGCCGCCCAGGGAGCGCTTGCAACAGCTGTCGCGAGCGGCTCTGCGGGCGCATTCGGCGGACGCGGCGCAGCGTTAGCCCAAGGCGGCGTTAATCCACTCTCGCTGCTTCGCGATGGCCTCTCTGTGCAGTCAACCATCGTCGTCAGTCAGGCAACCGACGTCATCGTTGTGCCGTCACGCGCACTCTCCGGCAACGTCGCGAACCGCATCGTCAAGGTCATCAAGGCCGACGGCGCTCGCGAAGAGCGCTCAGTCCAAACCGGTCTAACGGACGGGACAAACACCCAGATAGTCAGCGGCCTCGAAGAGGGCGAAAAAGTTGCCGTTCCTGCGCGAGGCTCTGGTCAGCGCACCACTACAGGGGCCCAGGGCAACCAACCCATCGGTGGCCAAGGCGGCGGAATCTTCATCCAGCAGCCAGGCGCACCTGCTCCTCGCTAGCGCAACCTGAAGAGTAGAAACGACGCATGATGCAGACATCAGGACAAGCGCTCATCCAGATCGATCAAGTCACCAAGACCTATCGCCTGGGCAAAGTCGAGGTGCAAGCTATCCGCGGCGTCTCCCTGGCGATCAACAAGGGGGAGATGGTCGCGATCGTTGGCGCATCCGGCTCGGGCAAGTCGTCCTTCATGAACATCCTGGGCTGTCTCGACCGTCCCACAACAGGGAAGTACTTCCTGGATGGACACGACGTGGGCAAGATGAACGATAATGCCCTCGCCGGCATCCGTCGCGACAAGATAGGGTTCGTCTTCCAGCAATTCAACCTCTTGCAACGCATGAGCGCCATTGATAACGTTGCCCTGCCCCTCGTCTACGCCAATGGCAAGTCGCGGCGGCAGCGGGCGATCCAGACCCTAGAGCGCGTCGGCTTGGGCAAGCGAGGCAAGCACCGCCCCGTGGAGCTTTCCGGCGGCGAGCAGCAGCGCGTCGCCATTGCGCGCGCCCTCATCAACAACCCCTCTCTCCTCCTTGCCGATGAGCCCACAGGCAATCTCGATTCTCGCGTCGGCGCAGAGATCCTGCGCCTCTTTCAGGAACTTCATGATAAAGAGGGGATCAGCATCATCTTCGTCACCCATGATCCCGCGGTCAGCGCGATTTCTCCCCGAGTTGTCACGTTCAAAGATGGCATGATCATCAGCGATGAGGTTAAGAGAAAGGTGGCGGTATGAGCCCCATCGAAAGCTTGCGCCTTGCCTTCTGGGCCCTGGTTTCCAACAAACTGCGGACCATCCTTACCCTGCTTGGCATCGTCATCGGCGTTGGCGCAGTCATCGCTGTCATGGCCATCGGCAAAGGGACGAATCAAAGCATCGAGGATCAAATCACCCGCGTCGGCACGAACCTCATCTTCGTCCGCCCGCAAGCGCAAACGAACCAGGGCGTGCGCGGCCAGGTTGGGACAGGTCAAACGCTTACCCTTCAAGACGCCTACGCGCTTGAAGACCAATATCTTGCGCCGGATGTTCACTCAGTCGCGCCCGAAGTCAATACCTTTGCTCAGGCACGGGCCTCGAACCAGAACGTCTTTGCGCGCGTCACCGGTACAACGCCTTCCTATGAAGGCATCCGCGACGCGACCCTTGCCGACGGACGCTTCATAGAAGACCAAGACGTTACCTCCCGCTCCCTTGTCGCCGTGCTAGGGAGCAACATCTCCCAGACTCTTTACGGCGATATCAGCCCAGTCGGCCAGTTCATCATCATCAACAACAGACAATTTCAAATCATCGGCGTGCTGAAGGCCAAAGGCGGGACAGGACAAGGCGTGACGGACGATTTCATCATCGCGCCCATCACCACCGTCCAGACACGGCTCATCTCTCAGCGCACCGCCCAAGGCACGGAATCGGTCCAGAACATCAACGTGAAGGCAGTGAGCAACAAAACGATCGAGGCGGCAAAGGCCCAGGTGACCGATATCCTGCGCGAGCGCCACAAGATAACAACGACGGACGACTTCCTGCTCACAAGCCAGGAAGATCTGATTCAGGCACGCCAGGAAGTGAACGACGTGCTGACGGTTTTCCTTGGCGCGATCGCCGGCATCTCGCTCCTCGTCGGCGGCATCGGCATCATGAACATCATGCTCGTCTCGGTGACGGAGCGCACGCGGGAGATCGGCATTCGCAAAGCCGTCGGCGCAAAGCGGCGCGATATCCTGTCACAATTCCTTACTGAAGCGACGCTGGTCAGTTTTGGCGGCGGCGGCATCGGTGTGGCGGCTGGCTGGGGCGCTTCGAAGCTCCTGGAAAACCTAACGCTCAACAACCAGCCTATCGAAACGATATTCACTGCAAATATCGCAGGCCTGGCGGTCGGTGTTTCCGTCGCCATCGGCCTCTTCTTCGGCATCTACCCTGCCCTGCGCGCCTCACGGATGGACCCCATCGAGGCGCTGCGCCACACCTAACGCGCGGCTGCAGAGACAAGAAGAGTCACCGCTCACCTGGATGGCAAGGGAACTCGCCTCCGTCTCAAAGACGGTGCGAGGGTGCCGAAATGCCTCTCAGCGAGGCAAAAGCCGAAAACAGCTACCTGTTGTAGCGGGCAACGTGCGCTGCGCCGCTGTTGATCGGCTCGTTGAGATAGACGTCACCGTTGCGGATCTTGATGTTGAAGCCGCAATCGGGGACGGTGCACACCCACGCCTTATAGTGTATCGCCGCGCCTTGGCTGCCAAAATCGGACAGCGGCACAAGATCGCCTTGGCCGCACTTCTGACACTTGGGAAAGTCCATCGGACACCTCTCTCCACCACACAAAATCGGGTTGTGAAATCCGACACAAAGTATATCAAAGCTCAATTTGTCTAGCAACTATCCTGTCAGAGGAAACCTGCACAGAGGTGTATAGACAGGCCCTCCCCGTGAAAGGTCGCTTCTGAAGAGGACGACATCCGTAATCTTTTGCGATACCGACTCCCTAGGTATCTCAGCCCCCGCCCTGATTGCCTCCAAATCAACGGGCCTTGCTCCATCCTGGAGCCTGGCAAGCGTCACATGGGGCGTGAAAGGACGGGCCTCGGCTGGAAAGCCTAGCGGCGTCACAAAACTTTCCACGGCATCCCGCAGGTCGCTGAGCGCTGCCGTCTCTCCCGTCAGCCCAAGCCACATGATGCGCGCACTCCTGGGCGACGGAAAGGCGCCGATGGCTCCAAAGCCGACGTGGAAGGGCTTTGCGGCTCCAGCAGCCTGAGCGACAGCCCCTGCGATCCTTGAGACTGCCTCCGGTTCCACTTCTCCAAGGAACTTCAGCGTCACATGCGCACTATCGGGCCGCGCCCACCGGACAGGCAAGCGGCCGGCCCGGCGAAGGCGCTCCTGCGCCTCGGCCATGTGGCGGCGCATCGCCTCGTCCAGCTCTATCGCGATGAAGGCGCGTATCTTTTCCATCAGGCCAGCAACATGAAATGGTGCTGCGGCTATAATACCCCCAGTTGACCCAGGTGCGAGGAGGAGCCATGGCCCAAAGCAGACTCGTCAAAACCGAGAAGGACCGCCTTCTCTTTGGCGTATGTGGCGGCCTCGCCGAATACTTCGACATCGATAGTGTCTTTGTTCGCCTGGCCTTCGTGCTCCTCTCCCTCGCAAGCGGCCTCGGCCTCATCGCCTATCTCGTCCTCGCCCTCCTCATGCCCCGCACGCACCAAGAAACCTACGATCCAGCCAATTCTCTGCGGCAGAACATCGGGAATATCCCTGGCGACACGGCACAGGCTGGCCGGCGTATCGGGAACGTCATACGTGGCGAAAAGACCGAGAGCGGCAGCCCGTCAACGATGTCCACTCCAGAGACGCGCCGGACGAGTGTGGGCATCGTCCTTATCCTCATCGGCGTGCTCATCCTCATTATCAATTTCGGCGTTCTCGGCTGGTTCAACGGCGCCGTCTTCTGGCCTGTCTTAATCATCGCCGTTGGGCTTGGCCTGCTGGCGATTCGGGCAAAGACGCCGTAGCCTCAGCCACGGCGCGATTCGGTTTGCTGAAAGGCACTCCTGCCGTATACTCTTGCCGCTGCGACACGTGCAATGGTCGCCGCATACGCAGCCGCCCCCTTCGTCGGTAGCCAAACCACCCAGGAGGACTTATGCAGTTCGAGACGCTGAAGTTCGAAATCCAGGGCCACAAAGCCGTGGTCACGCTCAACCGCCCGGACAGCATGAACTCCATCAATCGCACGGCGAGCAAAGAGCTGTTCGAAGCCTTCATCGAGATCAAGGACAACCCGGACATCTGGGTAGCGATCCTCACTGGCGCTGGTGAAAAGGCCTTCTCGGCGGGCGCTGATCTGAAGGAGAGCGCGGAGAGCCGGAAGTCAGGCGTGTCCATGCTCGATCACACAAACCCGCTTCCTCCCGGCGGCTTTCTCAAGAACTTTTTGCTCTGGAAGCCGCTGATTGCCGCGATCAACGGCTTCGCCCTCGGCGGCGGCCTCGAGCTCGCCCTCGCCTGCGATATCCGCGTCGCCGCCGATCACGCCCGCATGGGCCTCCCCGAGGTGAAGTGGAGCCTCATCGCTGCCGCCGGCGGCGTCACGCGCCTCCCGCGCAGCATCCCTCGCGCCGTCGCCATGCGCATGATCCTCATCGGCGAGCCCATCACTGCGCAGCAAGCCCTCCAATGGGGTCTCGTCACCGACGTTGTGCCGCTCAAGGACCTCATGCCATTCGCCCACGGCCTCGCCGATAAGATATGCGAGAACGCTCCCCTGGCCGTGCGCGCCGCGAAAGAGGCTGCATCCAAAGGCCTCGACTTAGCGCTGGAATCGGCCCTCGCATTCGAAGAGGACTACGTCAAACGTCTCATCAGCACCGAGGACTTTGCCGAAGGGCCTCGGGCATTCACCGAGAAGCGCAAACCGAACTTCAAGGGTCGCTAACCCCATGCCCGGCAAAGCAGCAAAGCGCGTCAGCGCGAGAGAGGCTATTCGCGCCCTGGCACCCAAGAGCCGCCTTCTCTTTCCCACCTCCTGCGGCGTCACCCTCTCCCTGCTAGACGCAATCGCCGAGGAACGCTCTCGCTTCGAGGACCTGCGTCTCTACACCGGCATCATGTTCACCGACCCGCCGCTGCTCAAACACATCGGGCAAAACATCAAGCTCACAACATGGCACGTCATGCCGCCCACCCAAAAACTCGTTGACGATGGTCTTGCTGACTATCTCCCCCTCCGTCTTTCACAGGTGCCTCACCTCTTTGGCCCGCGCGGCGAGATCCCTATCGATGCGCTCTTCATCCAAGTATCGCCGCCGGACGAACGCGGCTATGTGAGCCTGGGCGCAGAGGTTGGCCCCTGCATCGACCTGGTTGCGCAGACACGCCTCGTTATCGCAGAAGTGAACCAGCAAACGCCGCGCACCCTGGGCAAATCCATGGTGCATGTCAGCGACATCGACTTCCTCGTCGATGTCGACTACCCACTCGTCGAATATAAACAGGCCTCTACAGGCGACCTGGAGAAAACGATCGCCGGCTCCGTCGCAGGCCTTATCCCCGACGGCGCGACACTGCAGATGGGCATCGGCGCAATCCCGGAGGCCTTGATTCATTTTCTGGGCAATAAAAAGAACCTCGGCATCCATTCAGGAATCATTACCGATGCCTTCATCCCCCTTATTGAAAATGGCGTCATCAATAATTCGCGCAAGACGATCGACCAGGGGAAAGTGGTCTGCGGAGAACTCTTCGGCGGGCCAACCCTTTTCAAATATGTTCACAACAATCCGAAGATCCACCTGGCCTCAGTCGATTACGTCCAAAATCCCATGGTCGTGCGCCATCTGGAGAACTTCGTCAGCATCAATTCGGCTGTCGAGATCGATCTCACTGGCCAGGTAAACGCTGAATCGGTCGGCGGCAGGCAGATCAGCGGCCTCGGCGGGCAATTCGATTTCATCGAAGGCGTGTTACATTCGCCGAATGGCCTCTCTATCTTCGCCCTGCCCTCAACTGCTGCCAGGGGCAAAGCCTCCCGCATCGTTGCGAAGCTTGGCGAAGGCGCAGTCGTCAGCACGCCTCGCTACTGCACCGACTATGTCGTCACCGAATACGGCATCGCGCGACTCAAGGGCAAGACCCTTCGCCAGCGCGCCGAGGCCCTCATCTCTATCGCCCACCCGGATTTTCGCGCCGCTCTCAGCAACTCCCTCTCCCACGTAAAGGCCTCCTAAGGCGCACGGCTATGCCGAAGAACAAAAATTTTGTCGTCAACGATAAGGCCGCCGTCACCGGCATCGGCCAGACTGCCTTCTCCTCCGGCCTCAACCGCAGCACTTTGGACATGGCGGCGGAGGCCATCTTGAAAGCCATCGCCGATGCGGGCCTTACGCCCAAGGACATCGACGGCGTCTCGAAATATAGCTTCGGCCTCCAGGAGGAGACTGAGAATCACCTCTTCCAGGAGATCGGCCTCGGCAACTTCAGCTTCTACGCAGAGCAGGCCCACGGCGGCGGAGCGTATGCCGCCGTCATCAGCACCGCTGCCATCGGCGTCGCCTCCGGGATGGCGAACCACGTCATCTGCTTCCGCTCTCGCGCGAGAGGGCGAAAATCAGTCTTTGGCCCCGGCCGCGATCAAGGCGGCCGCCCCTGGGAAAAGGTCAGCGCGCGCCTTACGGGCCACGGCCAGTACCACGTCCCCTTCGGCCTCATGAGCCCTGTGCAAGAGATGGCCTGCATCGCGCGCCGCTACATGCACGATTACGGCGTCACCGACGACCACTTCGCCAACGTCGCCATCGCCACGCGCAAGCACGCCGTCGCGAATCCCCTCTCGATGATGGGCGTTCGCGGGCCCATCACCCGCGAAGATTACCGCCAGTCGCGATGGATCGCCGAGCCTTTGCGCCTCCTCGACTGCTGTATCGAGACTGACGGCGCGACAGCGGTCGTCGTCTCCCGCGCCGACCTCGCGCGAAAGATGCCGCGCAAACCTGCCGTCATCCACGCCTTCGCCCAAGACACCAAGCCAGCCCACTACACCCTCTCCGACTGGTGGCGGTGGAATCGCGATGAGATGGCCCTGGAGCTTGGCAGACGCTTATGGGCGAACTCCGAGATCAAGGCTAAAGATATCAAGGCGGCCTTCCTCTACGACCATTTCACCCCAATGGTCCTTCTCGCCCTGGAAGACCTGGGCTTCTGCAAGCGCGGCGAAGGCGGCGCATTCTCCGAGAACGGCGCACTCGAGGGGCCTCATGGACGCCTGCCCGTGAACACCCACGGCGGCCAGCTTTCGGAGGCCTTTATTCACGGCTTCAACAACATCAACGAGGCGGTGCGCCAGATACGCGGCGACTCCACAACCCAAGTGCCCAGATGCAACGCCGTCATCGTCGCAGCAGCAAGCAGCGACCCCACTGGCGCATTCATCCTCAGGAGCGATTGAGAATGACGCTGCCAGGCAGTAAATACGGCCCAGTCGCTACGATGCCTCTCCCTGAGCCAGGGTGGGACAACTACAAGTTTTGGGACTACTGCAAACAGCACAAGCTCTATCTGCAACGCTGCGCAAAGTGCCGAAACTATTGGTACTATCCCCGGCCCTTGTGCCCCATCGACCAGTCTCGCGACATGGTGTGGACGGAGATGAGCGGCAAGGGAACGGTCTGGACCTACACCATCGCTCATCACCCCGTTCTGCCCGCCTTCGCGAAAGACGTGCCTCTGCCCGTCGGCGTTATCAAGCTCGCTGAGGGTGACGTCTACATGGTCGGCAGACTGATGGATGTGCGCCCCCAGGACGTCTCCATCGGCATGCCCGTTGAAGTGACCTGGTTCGATGCCTCAGACGACATCTCCCTGCCCTACTGGAAACCTCGGAAATCGTAGCGCGGGTAGGGGCTGGCCTGTCCTTTCCGAAGGAGCCCGTGTCACGCGGGAAGGCCAGCCCAAAGACTCTCCATTTCCGCTTACACGCCCCGCCTGTTCGGCGCCCAGATAACTTTGTGTACCTGGAGCGATAGTCGCGATTGCGGCGCCTCCGCCTTCACCCACTCGGCCAGCTGCGCCGGGTCGACTTGGTCCCACGCCGGGGAGAAGAGCGCCACTGCCTTTGTCTTGTGCTGCTCCAGCACATCCAGCGCAAAGTCGAAGTCCTTCCGGCTCGTGACGACGAATTTCACCTGGTCTTGCTCACGCAGCCGCGCCATCTCCTCGTACTTGTTGTAGCGCTCCATCCCGGAACCGGGGCACTTGATATCCATCACCCACGAATCGATGGGCCCATCCATCGGCAACTCATAGCCACCTGAGGTCTCCACCTCGATCCAGTAGCCCTTTTGCTTGAGCGCATTCGCCAGCGCCCTGAAGTCGCGCGGCTGGGCCAGCGGCTCTCCCCCGGTGATGCAAGCGTGCTTCGCGGGCCATTTCGCCGCCGCCCGCAGCACCTCGTCCAGCGTCATCTCCTCGCCGCCCTTCGGGTCCCATGTATAGACCGAATCGCACCAGGTGCAGCGAAAGGGACAGCCTTGGAGACGGATAAAGACCATCGGGACGCCTGTGTAGACGCCCTCTCCCTGAATCGAGTAAAAAATCTCGCTGATTCGCATCAGAGCATCAGCATAACAAAGTTCGTAGAGGTACGCCTAAGCTCTACTTGCCAGAGGCAATCTTCTGAACCCGCTCGATAAGCTCCGCGCCGATGGAAGCCCGGCGTGCTTCGTACAATGGCTTCGTCGCCTGGACAAAAGCCTCACGCTGTTGCGGCGTCAGTTCAACGATTTGCATGCCCTCGGAGCGCAGCCTATCAGCCAGTACTTTGTCGTCATTCTCCACCAGCGTGCGCATATGGCTCATGGACTCTTTGGCCGCGCTGCGAATAATCTTCTGCGTCCCGCGCGGCAGTGCCTCGAGGCGTTGCTTGCTGAAGCCGAAGACAACGGAATCCCACGAATAATTCCAGAGGGTCAGATACTTCTGCACCTCATAGACCTTAAAGTCCTGAATCACAGAGAGTGGATTCTCTTGCCCATCCAGTCTTCCCGCTTTGAGCGCCTCATAGACCTGCGTGAACGTCATGATCGTCGGGTCTGCGCCAAGAGCCCGCATCGTATCCACAAGCAGTGGCGTCTCAGGGACACGCATCTTCAAACCTTTTAGGTCGGCTACTTGTGTAATAGGCCGCACATTGTTCGTGACCTGGCGAAAGCCATTCTCTCCGAAGGCCAGCCCTTCGACATTAAGCTTTGTCAGCCCCTTCAACAGTTCTTCCCCGACGGCGCTGTCCATGACGGCATAGGCGCGCTCGTGGCTCGTGATGATATACGGGAGGTTCAGTACCTCAAATCTCGGGTCCAGACTGGTGTAAATCACGCCCCCGTGCAGAGTGGCATCGACACCGCCTGTGGTCATCAACTTCAGGGCAGCCAAGTTGTCGCCGTTCGTGACAGCGTAGTTAGGGGAGAGCGTAACCTTCACCTTCCCCTTGCTCTGGATCTCTACCAGGCTCTTGAAGCGGTCGGCGGCCCGGCCAAAGTTTGTATTGGCGTCGCCGATATAGGTCAACGTTAGGTTAGCCTCTTGGACACCCGAATCCCCATCATCACAAGAGACGATGACGGTGCTAAGGAGCAATACAACTGCGAGAAGGGCAAAGAGAGAACGGAAATATCGTTTCATGGGCCTGCCTTGATGGTTTTGGAGTGCGCGGATTACTATACCAGCCACCTAGCGGCGATACTCTGTTGACGCCAAGCCACTCCACCGCTAGCATCCCTTCAGTTACTTGCAAAAGGAATCTATGCGCCCGAACAAAGTGAAAGCCCTCTGGCGAGCCGGGAAGCCTGCCCTTGTCGGCTGGATGTCCCTCGCTGACACCTTCGCCGCCGAAACGATGGCCCACTCAGGCTTCGACGCCCTTGTCCTGGATATGCAGCACGGCATGGGCATAGGCCCTGATCGGGCGGCCACCTGGCTCCAGGCAGTCAGCGCCACGGAGACCGTCCCCATCGTCCGCGTCCCCTGGAACGAACCTGCCTACGTCCAATGGGTCCTCGATGCCGGGGCATACGGCGTCATCATTCCTCTGGTCGGCACGCGGGAAGAGGCGGTGAAAGCGGCGGGCGCCTGTCGCTATGCGCCTCTCGGCTATCGCAGCGTTGGCCCGAACCGCGCCCGCTACTACGCCGGTGCAGACTACCTTCAGCACGCCAACGAAGAAATCATCTGCCTGGTGATGATCGAAGACATCAAGGCCATCGACCGGCTCGACCAGATAGCCTCTGTCCCCGGTGTCGACGGCCTCTATATCGGCCCTTGGGACTTAGCGATGACGATGGGTATCGATCCGGCGACGTATGCAAAAAACGCCCAGCATGCCGCCGCCTGCAACAAAGTTTTGGAGGCTGCGAAAAGGCACAAGCTCGTGCCGGGAACCCATGTCAACTCGCCGGAAGAGGCGCTACAGCGTTTCCAGCAGGGCTTCCTCTTCGCCCCGGTAACCAGCGACACACGCAATTTGAGCACCGGCTCGGCGGCAGCCCTAAATCTGGTGCGCGCAGGCCTAGGGAAATAACTACCGTCCCGTGTAATTCGGCTTCCGCTTCTCCAAGAACGCCGCGATGCCCTCGCCGTGATCTTTAGAGTCGCGGCAGATACGGTTCGCCATGATTTCGTCATGCACCGCCGTCGCAAGGTCTGAATCCAGGCCCTTGTACATGTTGCGCTTCGAATAGCGGATCGCCATCGGCGGCAGCGAAGCCATCGTGCGCGCCATCTCCATCGTTCGTGTCATCAGCTCCTCGTGCGGCACAACCTGATTCACCAGCCCGATCTCCTTCGCCTCCTGGGCGCCGATGACCTTCGCTTGCAGCACCAGCTCGCACGCCTTCGCGATGCCGACGAGCCGGGGCAGGTTGTACGAGCCTCCGAACTCGGGCGTGAGGCCCATGCGCACGAACGTCGGCCCGAAGAGCGCCTTCTCCGAGGCGATGCGGATATCGCAGGCGATGGCCACCGTGAAGCCCAGGCCGATCGCGGGCCCGTTCACCGCCGCGATGAGCGGGACGGAAAGTTTACGAAACGCCACCGAGAACCGCTCCAACTGTATCTGGTCGATAGCCGCTATCTGATACCCTTTGCGCTTCGACTCCTCATATGCCGCTTTGAAGGCGTCGACATCCGCGCCTGAGGAAAATCCGTCGCCCGAGCCGGTGATGATGACGACGCGCACCTCTGCGTCAGTGTCCGCCGCGCTCACCGCCTCCCACGTCTCCAGCATCATCTCATTCACAAAGGCGTTGCGTTTTGTCGGGCGGTTAAAGGTCAGCGTCAGGATGCCGTCCTTCTTTTCGATCGCAATATGCTGCGGACTCATGGTGGCCTCCAATCGTTCGTACCCGGCGATTCTAGGGCTGGCGCACGGGCAATTCAATGTCGCGAGATGCACTGAGTGCTACAATGGGCGCGCTATCCGCCAGACTACCTCAGGAGGAACACGTGGACGAAGCAGCGAAAAAGACCGCATTGCGGATGATCCCTTACGGCATGTTTGTGCTGACCAGCCGCTACAAGGACGGCAGCGATGTCAGCACCGG
>CAMAVV010000002.1 GCA_945861815.1 Thermoflexus hugenholtzii JAD2 | reverse complement strand
CTGTTTGACAGTGTTCTTTCTCTTATGGTACGTTGGCTCAGCATCGGAAGCCGAGGTAGCGCCACGGCGGTGAGGTTGTGCGCGCCACCAAGAGGGAAGGTCTGCGATGGCTTCAATCCTAGAAAAAGTCAACCAGCCAGCTGACCTGCGGAAGCTGGATTACACGCAGCTCGATCAGCTTGCCCAAGAGATTCGGGACACTATTATCCGAATCATCACCCAGCGCGGCGGGCACCTCGCCTCCAACCTGGGCATCGTCGAGCTAACGCTGGCTCTCCACCGGGTATTCGACAGCCCAAAAGATAGGATCGTTTGGGATACGACGAACCAGTGTTACACGCATAAGCTAGTCACGGGGCGACGCGAACAGTTCGAGTCGGTTCGTTTGGAGGGCGGCCTCTCCGGCTTCGGCGAACCTACGGAAAGCCTTCATGACGTGCTGGCCGCGGGTCACGCAGGCACGGGCCTCTCTGTGGCACTTGGAGTCGCCCAAGCGCAACTGGTGAGGGGCCAGGCTGGCTGGGTCATCGCGGTGGTTGGGGACGGCGGCATGACCTCCGGCCCCAGCTTTGAGGCGCTCAACAACATCGTCGGGCTGCACCCCAAGAACCTCATCGTTATCCTGAACGATAACGGCATGTCCATCTCTGACAACGTCGGCTTCCTCACAGGCTGGCGGCAAAGCGTGGTTACCCACCCGGAGTACCGGGCGATGGCCGAGCGCACCAAGAAGCTGGCAAAGAAGATGCCCCATGGCGAGGCCGCCTATCGCCTGGTGAAGCGTTTCAAGGCAGGCCTAGAAGGCTTCACCCTGCCCACCACATTCTGGGCGAGTATGGGGTTCAACTACGTCGGCCCATTGGACGGCCATGACATCAAAGCTATGGAAAGGGCCTTGAAACAGGCCCAGCGCGTCAAAGATAAGCCGACCTTGCTCCACGTCATCACGCATAAGGGCAAAGGCTATGAGCCTGCTGAGCAGGACCCCGTCAAGTTCCACCAGCCGAGCTCACCGCTCGGCGACGGCTCCGGCGCACCGACGTACTCCAAGGTTTTTGCACAGACACTGGTTCGCATCATGAAGGACGACCCTAAGGTTGTCGGCATCAGTGCTGCGATGCTTGAAGGAACGGGGCTTGTGGAGGCAAAGAAGGCCTTCCCGGAGCGCATCTACGATGTCGGCATCGCCGAAGAACATGCCGTAAGTATGGCGGCAGGCCTCGCCCTTGGCGGCGCGATCCCCTACGTCTCCATCTACTCTACCTTTATGCAGCGGGCCTTCGACCAAATCATCCACGACGTCTGTCTACAAAACCTGCATGTGGTGATGATCGCTGACCGAGCCGGCTTGGTTGGCGAGGACGGCAAGACACACCATGGCGCGTTCGATATCAGCTACATGCGGTGTGTGCCCAACGCGATCGTCTGCGCGCCCAAGGACGAGAACGAGCTTCAGCACTTGGTCTACACCAGTTACAAGCACAATGGCCCCTTTGCCATCCGGATCGCGCGGGGCGCAGGCGTGGGCGTGCCCCTCGATACGAAGCTTCGCGCGCTGCCTATCGGCAAAGGCGAAATTGTCCGCCAGGGGACAGACGTCGCCATCGTCGCCCTTGGGAAGCCAGTCACGGTTGCAGTACAAGCGGCAGAGACCCTTGCCAGAGAGGGTATCTCCTGTATGGTCATCAACGCCCGCTTCGCGAAGCCTATAGACTCCGAGTTGATTCTCGCCGCGGCAAAAGCAACGAAGCGGGTGCTCACCGTCGAAGAAAATGTGCTTCCTGGAGGGTTTGGCGATGCGGTTCTTGAGGCTCTGGCCGACGCGCGAGCCGACGGCATCGCCGTCGAACGCCTTGGCATGCCTGACGCCTTCATCGAACACGCCACGGCAGCCGCTCAGCGGAAGCGCATCGGCCTCGACGCTGATGGGATCGCCGAGCGCGTGCGCAAGGCGTTCTTCCCCACCCGGACGAACGGACACCGAAGCAAAGTAAAGGTTGGGGAGCCGGCGGGGGTCTAAGAGAAGTGTTATGGAACTGCCTGACGTCTTCACCCGCTACCGACCGGCCATCACTCAAGGGCTGCGCGACGCCCTGACGGATAGCGAGTTGCCCCTCTACGGGATGCTTCGCTACCACTTGGGCTGGCAGGACGAACATGGCAAGCCCCTCGAGGCAAATAGCGGCAAGGCTGTCCGCCCCGCCCTGTGCCTCTTCGCATGCGAAGCTGTGGGGGGCCAGTGGAGCACAGCCCTTCCCGCCGCCGTAGCTATAGAGCTTATCCACAACTTCTCCCTGGTGCACGATGATATCCAGGATGGCGACACCCACCGCCGCCATCGCGCCACTGTTTGGTATCTCTGGGGCCATAGCCACGGCGTCAACGCAGGCGACGCGATGAACATCCTGGGCAACCTGGCAATGTTCGGCAGTGATGGCGCGGCGCTGCCGCCGCAAACGGCTCTCACCGCCTCACGCATCCTGACGAAGGCGTGCGCCGACATGATCGAGGGTCAAGTCCTGGACCTGAGCTTTGAGCAGCGCGCCAATATACGAGTGGACGACTATCTTCTGATGATCAGCAAGAAGACGGGCGCTCTCCTAGCCGCCTCGTTCCACATGGGAGCGGCGATCGGCACCCACGAGGCGAGGACGACGAGCGAGATGCTGGAGTTCGGCAAAGAGCTGGGCCTGCTCTTCCAGGTGCGCGATGATATGCTCGGCGTATGGGGTAAGCCGGAGGTCACGGGCAAGTCGGCGGCAAACGATATCCACCGCCGCAAAAAATCTCTTCCTGTGGTGCATGCCCTAGAACACGCCAAGGGCGCATCGCGCGACCGACTGCTCGCCATCTATAAGAGCGAGTCCCCCCTCACCGAGAAAGACCTGAGCGACGTGCTCACGATCTTCGCGGAAGTCGGCAGCGCGCGCTACTGCGAAGAGCTTGCTCGCCAAACGGCAGAGGCGAGTCTGCGGCACATTGAATCCGTCGAGATGTCCCTTGCGGCCAAGCGCGAATGCGCTGAGATGACCCGCTTCCTCCTGGAACGGGAATACTAGAAAGCGAAGAGTTATGAGCGTTCCTGCATCGCAGATGTGGACCGTCGCAAGCTATGTGCTGCGACAGCGGCTCACGAGAAAGAAGCAGTACCCATTGGTGCTGATGCTCGAGCCGCTCTTCAAATGCAACCTGGCATGCGCAGGCTGCGGCAAGATTCAATACCCGGCGCAGGTCCTAAAGAAAAACATGCTCCTGGAAAAGGCGCTGGCGGCGATGGACGAATGCGGCGCGCCGATGATCAGTATCGCCGGCGGCGAACCGCTGCTCTACCCGCAGATCGGCGAGCTCGTGGAGGGATTGGTCGAGCGGCGGAAGTACATCTACCTCTGCACCAACGCCCTGGTCCTCAAAGAGAAGCTGGAGCAGCATATCTTCAAGCCATCCAAGTACTTCAGCTTCAGCGTCCACATGGACGGCATACGAGAAGACCACGACGAATCAGTTTGCCGCGATGGCACATATGATATCGCCACCGAGGCGATCCGCGAAGCTATCAAACGCGGATTCCGCGTCACCACCAACACAACGCTCTTCAACACGGCTCAGCCATTGAACGTCCGCGAGTTCTTCGACGAGATGATGGACTTGGGCGTTGAGGCGATGATGCTCTCCCCCGGCTACAGCTACGCCAAAGCCCCCGACCAGCAGCATTTCCTCCACAAGGGCGAGACAAACAAGCTATTTTCAGAGATCCTTTTGAACCCCAAGAAGAACTGGAAGTTCAACCAGTCGCCTCTCTTTCTCCAGTTCCTCATGGGCAAACAGGATTACGAGTGCACACCCTGGGGCATGCCGCTCTATAACAACTTCGGATGGCAGCGCCCTTGCTACCTTCTGCAGGAGGGCTACGCGGAGACGTACAAAGAGCTGCTTGAGACAACGCCATGGGAGCAGTATGGCAAAAAGAGCGGCAACCCAAAGTGCGCCGACTGCATGGTGCACAGCGGCTATGAGGCCACTGCCGTGAACGCCACCTTTGCCTCCTTCAAGGGATTCAAGGACACCGTTGCGGCGACGATCAGAGGGAAGCCGTAGCAATGGCAGACGAGAAGGGCCTCCAGGGCTGGGCACCAGTCATAAGCGGCGATATGACCATCGAGCGCGTCATAGACCTTGCCTTCGACTATCGGGGCAACACGACGATCGTGAAGAGCGATGGCACAGAAGTTGTCGGTTATATATTCAACCGCAACAAAGGCGTCGCCGAGCCTTTTATTCAGATCTTCGACGAGAAGGGCAACGGCCCCTTTACGCTACTCATCAGCCAGATACAAGCGATCAGATTCACCGGCAAGGACATGGCCGCCGGCAATAGCTATGCGGCCTATATGGAGCGCAAGCAGCGGCAGAAAGAGACAGGCATCGCCGAGCCGCTGAATGCCCTGGAGGAAGAGGCGTGATCGTCTTCATCGCCGCCCTGCGCCGTGAGCTGACCGACCTGCAGTCGCTCATCCGCATCGAGCGTCGGGAGCGCATCGGTCGCGCGATAATCTCGATTGGCACATCTGCGCGTGACCAAGTAGCGCTGGTCCAATCCGGCATCGGTCGCGAACGCTCGGAAGAGGCGACTCGGTTAGTCATTGAGAAGCTGCGCCCAGATGTGGTTGTTTCCATCGGTCTTTCCGGCGGCCTCTCCCAGCATGTCCATGGTGGCGATCTCATCCTTGGCGAGCGCCTCCGCGCCTGCGACGCCTCCGGCACAACCATTGGCGAACCGATCGCCGCCGAGCCATCGCTCTACCGTGAGTGCGTGAAGGCTTTAGAGGACGAATTTATCCCAGTGCATCATGGCGAGGTGGTGAGCGTGCCGGAGGTGATGCCAGGCCCAGCTGAGAAACAGCGGCTCGCCTCTGCTTGCGGCGCGAAGGCCGTCGATATGGAGAGCTATTGGGTGGCAAACGAGACGCGCAAGGCCGGCGTGCCGTTCCTCGTGATGCGCGCCGCCTCAGACACCATGGGGGAATCGCTCCCCGACTATGAGCGTTTCCTTGACGATATGGGCGAGGTGCGTCCGCTGCACGCCGCCTGGTATTTCCTCACACATCCCGGCGGCCTCGCCGCCACCCCGGGCCTGGCGCAGAATGCGCGCCGGGGCGGACGCTATATGCAGGCGTTCGGCAACCTGTTCCTTACCAAGATATACAGGGGTCTTCCCGTCCGGCGATGAAGGCCCTGGTGACAGGCGCGACCGGGTTCATCGGCAGCAACGTGGTGCGCGAGCTGCTAGCTGGCGGCGCGGCGGTGCGCGCCTTGGCCCGCCCGAAGAGCGACCGCCGGGCTATCGAGGGGCTGAGCATTGACGTGGCAGATGGCGACCTACTCGACAAAGCGTCGCTGGCAAAGGCGATGGCGGGCTGTGACACCGTCTTCCACGTCGGCGCGCTCTACGCCTTCTGGCCGCCGAACCATAAACTTATCTATAGGACGAACGTAGAAGGGACGAGAAATGTTTTGGAGGCGGCGCGAGAACGCGGGGTCCAGCAGGTGGTGCATACGAGTTCCTGCTCCACAGTGGGCATACGCAAAGACAAGCGGCCCGCAGACGAGACGACGCCGATAGGAAAGGATGACCGCATCACAGGCTACAAGGACTCGAAATACCTGGCGGAGCAAGAGGCGTTGCGCTTCGCAAAGGAAGGGATGCGCGTGGTGGTGGTCAACCCTACAACGCCGATCGGCGCGTGGGATGTGAAGCCGACACCTACTGGAAGGATTGTGGTCGATTTTCTCAAGGGGCGTATGTTCGGATATATGCACACCGGGCTAAATATCGTCCATGTGCGGGATGTAGCGCGCGGGCATATCCTCGCCGCCGAAAAGGGGAAAACGGGGGAGCGCTATCTGCTTGGCAACCGCAATATGACGCTGCGTGAGGTCTTCGCGGCTCTCGGGAAGATTGCCGGCCGGAAACCCCCTAAACTGCGCATCCCCTACGCCGCCGCCCTCGCCTTTGCCTATGCCGACGAGATGATCGAAGGCAGACTTCTGCGCAGGCGGCCTACGGCAGCCGTGGGCGAGGTGCGCCTTTCGCGCAAGCATATGTATTTCGACGGCTCAAAGGCTGTTCGCGAACTTGGGATGCCGCAGACGCCTGTGGACGAGGCGCTGAAGGACGCGGTGGAGTGGTTCAAGCGCTATGGATACGTCTAACGTGAGCGCACCTGCGCGCCTTGCGCCGGTGACGCAGCTTCGCGCGCCAGGGGGATCCTCTGCTGAGGACTCGATCTTCAGCGCGCGCCTTGATGCATCGATCCACCACTCGACGCAGAATCTCCTGGGGCTGCAATACCACAAGGGGTATTGGTGGGGTGAGTTAGAGAGCAACTGCGCCATCCAAGCCGAGTATCTCCTGCTCACACACTTCATGGGCGTTTCTGATTCAGCGCGGTGGCGCAAGATCGTCACCTATATCAAACGGCGTCAGCTCCCTAACGGAGGGTGGCCCATCTGGTACGGCGGGCCCAGTGACGTCAGCATCAGCGTGGAGAGCTACTTCGCGATGAAGCTCGCTGGACTCGACCCCAATGAGCCTGCCATGACGAAGGCGCGCCAGTTCATCCTCTCAAAGGGCGGTGTCCCAAAGACGCGTATCTTCACCAAGATGTGGCTTGCCCTCTTTGGCCAGTGGGAGTGGTCGGGCACGCCGGTGCTCCCGGCTGAGATCATGCTTCTCCCGAAGAACTCTCCCTTCAATATCTACGAGTTCGCAAGCTGGGCGCGCGGCACCATCGTCGCGTGCATGGCACTGTTAAATGTCAAACCAATCTGCAAGGTTCCTGACTCGGCGAAGATCGACGAGCTCTATCCTCTTGGCAGGGAGAAGACCAAATACACATTCGGCAGGAACGACAGCCCCACTGGCTGGAGCGCCTTTTTCTCCGCCGCCGACCGGGCGTTGCGCGTTTGGGAGATGGCGCCGGTGAAGCCGCTGCGCAAGAAAGCTCTCGAGAAGGCAGCTGCATGGATCATGGAACGGCAAGAGGCCGATGGCTCCTGGGGAGGCATCCAGCCGCCGTCGGTCTATTCGCTCATGGCGCTCAAGAGCTTAGGTTACTCGAACGATCATCCCGCCATCAAAAAAGGCCTGGCCGGATTCGAGAGTTTCGCACGAGAGACGGACGATACATTTTGGACGGACGCCTGCGTCTCTCCGATATGGGATACCTGCCTCGCTATGCTGGCATTGCAAGATTCGGGCGTCCCGGCGACGCATCCATCGCTGGTTCGCGCCACCGAATGGCTGCTAGATGAGCAGGTGCTGCACCGCAAAGGCGATTGGGCAGTGAAGCGCCCCAAGCTGGAGCCAGGCGGCTGGGCCTTTGAGTTCGAGAACGACGTCTATCCAGACGTTGACGACACCGCCGCGGTCATGATCGCGCTGCAGAAGATGGGCTGGGATGACAACCCGCGCATGCAGCTGGCGATGGAGCGCGGCTTGAAGTGGCTCTTCGGCATGCAAAGCAAAAACGGGGGATGGGCCTCCTTCGATGTGGACAACACGAAGGGCTTTGTCCGGGAGATCCCCTTCTGCGACTTCGGCGAAGTCCTCGACCCGCCGACGGAAGATGTGACTGGCCACGTTCTTGAGATCCTCGGCCGCCTGGGCTATCGCGCAAGGACCGACAAGGCGACGCGGCGCGGCCTGGACTATATCAAGACGACCCAGAAAGAGGACGGCTCATGGTGGGGACGTTGGGGCGTCAACTATGTCTATGGCTTGGCGGCAGTGCTGCCGGCGTTGAAATGGCTCGACGAGGATATGCGCCAACCCTACATCCGCAAAGCAGTGGATTGGCTCGAATCGCATCAAAATCCAGATGGCGGCTGGGGCGAGGATATCGAAAGCTATGCGAACCCGGCTATGGCAGGGCGCGGACCATCAACCCCCTCCCAGACAGGGTGGGCCCTCATCGCCCTGATCGCCGCTAGCGAGGCGCGTGGCGCAGCCGCTCGCAGGGGCGTAGAATACCTGGTGAAGACGCAACTGCCGACCGGGAGCTGGGACGAGCCCTGGTTCACCGGCACAGGCTTCCCAAGCGCCTTTATGATTAATTACCACCTCTATCGCGACTACTGGCCCTTGATGGCGCTGGGCCAGTACCGGCAGGAGCTTTACGGCCCGAAGGAGTATCACGATGGCCGACACTAAGACCGGCCGAGGCACCGGCCTCTCCCTTCCCGTTGTAAGCGCGAAACAGGCGCAAAAGCAAGCTGCTAGCAATGAGCACTCGCTACGCAGGAGACGGCTCTCTAAGGTCGTCAGCGTTGGCGGCGTTCTTGTCGGCGGCATGCACCCCATCGTGGTGCAGTCGATGACGGACACGGATACGGCCAACATCGAGGCGACAGCGGCCCAGGTGAAGCTCCTTGCCGATGCCGGAAGCGAACTGGTGCGCGTCACAGTAAACAGCGCTGAGGCAGCAGCAGCCGTCCCGGAGGTGCGCAAGCGCCTGGATGCGATGGGCTGCACTGTGCCCCTCATCGGCGACTTCCACTTCATCGGCCACCGCCTGCTGCGAGACAATACAGCCTGTGCAAAGACACTGGCGAAGTTCCGCATCAACCCGGGAAACGTGGGTCGCGGACCGCGCCACGATGAGAACTTCCGCACCTTCATCGAGATAGCCCGAGAGCTTGGCACACCAGTGCGCATCGGCGTCAACGCAGGGAGCCTTGACCAAGAGGTCCTTGTGAAGAAGATGGACGCGAACTCGAAGCTGGCGCAGCCTCTCAGCGGCGACGATGTAGAGCGGCAAGCGCTGATCGAGAGCGCGATGGCAAGCGCACAGGCCGCCGTTGACCTCGGCCTGCCCGAAAATCAAATCATCATCTCATGCAAAGTATCCCGCCTTCCCCAAATGGTGGAGGCCTACCGCGAACTGGCCCGTCAGTGCGATTTTCCTCTGCACCTGGGCCTTACCGAGGCAGGCATGGGCACAAAGGGCATCGTCGCGACGACTGCCGCCCTTTCGGTGCTCCTGTACGACGGCATCGGCGACACGATACGGTCGAGCCTCACCCCAGAACCGGGCGGAGACCGCGCCAACGAAGTGCGCCTCTGCCAAGAGATATTGCAGGCCCTGGACCTGCGCTCCTTCCGTCCGGCAGTCACCTCCTGCCCCGGCTGCGGCCGCACCACCTCGTCGCTCTTCCGCGAACTGGCGCGCGATATCCAAACGCACCTGGACGCGAAGATGCCCCAGTGGAAGACCCAATACCCGGAGGCGAAGGACCTGAAAGTCGCAGTGATGGGATGCGTGGTGAACGGCCCTGGCGAGTCGCGCGCCGCGAACATCGGCATCTCGCTTCCCGGGTCGGGCGAAGCGCCTCGCGCTCCCGTCTTCGTCGATGGCGAGCGCACGACATTCCTCGAAGGGCCGGCCATCGCCGCCGACTTCATCAAGATGGTCGAGGAATACGTCGTTCATCGGTGGAGCCACGCGTAGGCTTGGGCCTTCGCCTGCCGTGGGGATGGGCGCGATGACACAAATGCTGACCCGCACCGCCGACGTGAGCGAAGCCTTTGCTGCATGCGAACGCCTCGCCAAATCGCATTACGAAAACTTCACCGTTGTCTCCTGGTTCTTGCCCAAGCGCCTCCGCCCCTCGATGTATGCCGTCTACGCCTTCTGCCGCTACACGGACGACCTGGGCGATGAGGCAAAGGGCGACCGCCTTGCCCTCCTCGATGCCTGGGAGGCCGACCTGCGCCGGTGCTACACGGGCAAGCCGGAGCATCCCTATCTGCAAGCGCTCCAGGCCACAATCCAGCGCCATCAGATGCCGATAGACCTCTTTCTCCGGCTCATCGAGGCGAACCGCATGGACCAACGCAACACGCGCTACGCCACCTATCAAGATGTGCTGCACTATTGCGAGCACTCAGCCACGCCTGTGGGCAGGATGGTCTTGCATGTCTTCGGCTACGGCGACGAGGAGCGCAGCAAGCTCTCAGACGCAACGTGCATCGCCCTCCAACTCGCCAACTTTTGGCAGGACGTGAAGCGCGACCTTGCTATGGGCCGGATCTACATCCCCCTCGAGGATATGACGCGCTTCAGCTACAGCGAGGCTGATCTACACAAGAGCCTTTTCAATGACAACTTCCGGGAGATGCTGAAGTTCGAAATAGAGCGCGCGCGGGGTCTATTTCACGAGGGTCTCAAGCTTGTGGAGAAGGTTGATGGCGAATTGCGTCTCGACCTGCGCCTCTTCAGCAACGGCGGCCTCTCCATCCTCGACGCAATCCAGCGGCGCGACTACGACGTGCTCTCCAAACGCCCAACCGTGCCAAAGGCCAAAAAACTCCAGATGATGTTTACCAGCTTTGCTCAGCTTGCGGCAATGAAGCTCCTTCGCGGGTCGCGCCGTGGCTAGCGCCGCGACACAGCCAGTGAGCCTTGCTGAAGCCTATCGCCACTGCCAGGCGGTGACAAAGAGGCGAGCAGGGAATTTTTACTATGCCTTCCTTCCGCTCCCATCAAGCCAGCGCAAGGCGATCTATGCCGTCTATGCCTTTAGCCGCGCCAGCGACGATTATTCCGACGAAGCCCGCCCCGTCGAGCAAAAGATAGCGCTGCTCGATGAGCACCGCAAAAAACTTCACGACTGCTATACAGGCAATCCCCAGGGGTTAATCTTCATCGCCCTGGCGGACGTCATCCGGCGTTACGCCATCCCTCAGTCCTACTTCGACGAGCTCATCAACGGCGTTGTGCAGGACCTTACGGTCACACGGTATAAGACCTTTCAAGAGCTGCGTGCCTATTGCTACCAAGTAGCGTCGGTCGTAGGCCTTATCTGCATCAAAATCTTTGGGTACACGGACCCCAAGGCTGAGCAGTACGCGGTAGACCTGGGCATCGGCATGCAGCTCGTCAACATCATGCGCGATATCAAAGAGGATGCAGAGCGCGGGCGAATCTATCTTCCCCAAGACGAACTGGCGAAGTTTGGCTATACCGAGGGCGACCTGCAACGAGCAGTAATCAACGACGCCTTCAGGAGTATGATGCGCCTCCAGGCAGAACGTGCCAGAGAGCATCTGGACGCCAGCAAACGCCTCCTGCCGCTTATCACCAGCAAACGGGCGCGTGTCTGCCCGGCCATCCTGCGCGGCCTTTACGCAGATGTCCTCAAGCGTATCGGATCTCGCGGCTACGACGTCTTCACAAAACGTGCGCGACTCTCCGCAGGCGAGAAAGTATGGATCGCGACAACGATATGGTCGGCAACAACGCTCAAAAATCTGCTCCCGGGAAAAGCGTCGCCGTCATAGGCGGCGGCCTGGCTGGGCTCTCTGCCGCCATCGACCTTGTAGAGCGCGGTTACGGCGTGACGCTTCTGGAAAAGCGCCCCTACCTCGGCGGACGCACCTTTTCTTTTGTCGATAAGGAGACAGGCGCAGAGGTCGATAACGGTCAGCACGTCTTCATGAAATGCTGCACCCACTACGTCGCGCTGCTTAACAAGTTAGACGTGGCCAAGAAGACGCGAGTCCAAAATCGACTGCGAGTGCAAGTCACGAACGGCAGGGGAGTTACTTCCGCGATCTATCGCGTGCCGCTGCCGCCGCCGTTGCACCTGGTCCCATCGCTCCTGCGATATAAGCATCTCGGCCTCGGCGACAAACTTCGGGTCGGCAGAACTGTGCTCAAGATGAAGCGCATGTCGTACAAGAAGCGGCGCGCTTTAGACGGCGGGAGTTTTTATGATTGGCTTGTTGCCGAGGGGCAGAGTACGCGATCCATCGAAACGCTCTGGAACCTTATCATCCTCCCGACGTGCAACGACGATGCGAAAAACGTCAGCGCGTCGCAGGCGATCATGGTCTTTCAAGAGGGATTGCTCCGAAATCCCTCAGGCGCCGACATAGGCTATGCAAAAGTTCCACTGTCGAAATTGTTATCCGACGAAGCCGCGGCCTACATCAAAGGAAAGGGTGGCCTGGTGTGGCTCGACCGGACGGCACAAAGCCTCTCAGGGAATGCGACAGGAATCACAGGCGTAGATATCTTTGGCCAGGGTACACTGCAGGCCGACGCCTATGTCGTTACGCTGCCGCCAAAAGCGATGCTGGAGTTGCTGCCGGACGGCCTTCGCCAGCACGACTTTTTCTCCCGCGCCGGCAAGATAAACATGTCACCCATCGTAAACCTTCACTTCTGGTTCGACCGCAAAGTCGCCGACTGGGAGTTCGTCTCTTTCCTTGATAACGCCGCGCATTGGGTCTTCAACAAGTCGGCGATGTCAGACGCGCAAGAAAGCAACGGGCAGTATCTGAGCCTTTCGCTGAGCGGCGCGCACAAATACATCGATATGCCAAAGGAGGAGTTGCGCGCCCTCTTCCTTGCAGAACTTGGCAAGGCCATTCCCCGGGTCCGCGAAGCCCGTGTCACCCGCTTTATCGCCGTTCGCGAACGCTACGCCACTTTTACACCATCGCCCGGCTCTGCCGCATACCGCCTGCCCGTGCGCACGCCCGTGCGAAACCTCTACCTCGCCGGAGAGTGGACGGATAACGACTGGCCTTCCACAATGGAGGGCGCGGTGCGCAGCGGCCAATTCGCCGCCCGTGCGGCCGCGAAGGACTTATGAAACATGCTCTCATCCTCGCGCCTTTCGCCAAGGGTCCCTTGCTGAGCCTGGGAAAGGAGATGCGCGTCACCTATGAGAACTGGTTGGAGGTTGGTCGCATCTACGATCCAGAGGAGCTCGCTCAACGCCTTGCGAAGGAGCGCATAAGCTACCTGGTCATTGAGGCCGACTTTGTTTTCGAGGAAGTCCTCGAGGCCGCAAAAGACCTTCATCTTGTCGGCATATGCAGAAACGCGCTGAACCATATCGATGTCAACGCTGCGACGAAACATGGCGTCCTTGTAGTCAACACTCCTGGGAGAAATAGCGTCGCCGTCGCCGAAATGACCGTTGGCCTGATACTCAGCCTTGCACGGCGCATCCCCCAGGCCGATGCCTACATCAAAAGCGGCGGATGGGACGACCCTGTTGGCGGCTATCGCAAATTTCGCGGCACTGAAATCGCGGGGAAGACAGCTGGGGTCATCGGCTTGGGAGCGATCGGCCGCCTCGTTGCCAAACGCCTCGCAGGGATGGAGATGCGCCTCCTGGCCTATGACCCATTCCTTGACGCTCGCCTCGCAGCGAACCTCGGCATCCATCTCACCACTCTTGATGACCTGCTTTCGCGCGCCGACTACGTCCTTGTCCATACGTCAGCGAACGACCAAACGATGGGACTGATCGGCGCGCCAGCACTGAAAAAAATGAAGCCATCGGCCTACCTCATCAATCCTTCCGCCCCAGGGGTGGTTGATGAAGCTGCGCTCATCGAAGCGCTGCACTCAAAGCATATCGCAGGCGCCGCTCTTGACGTGTTCGACGGCCATCCTTTGCCAGAACACAGCCCTTTGCGGACGCTGGAGAACGTGGTGCTTACACCGCATATCGGCGGCGCGACGGAGGAGACGGTGGAGCGGCAATCGGAGATGATCGCCGAAGACATCCTTCTTGTCCTTCATGGCAAGACGCCGAAAAGGCTCGTCAATCCCGCTGTGCTTAAAGAGCCCTCACTCCGCGTGAAGCTACCGGCCTGATATGGCGAAGACACGTTCTCCTAACATCGTTGCGATTGACCTTGGCAGCGGAAGCGTGCGCGCCGCCGTCTTCGACCTGAAAGGCCGGTGCAAAGGCTTTGCCTCAGCGCCGCTCACGCCAAGCACGCCAAAAGACACCCCCTTGGGTAAAGAGTTCAATCCAACACGGCTCTGGAGCCAGGTCGCAGGCCTCATTGCCGCCTCACTACGCAAGGCACGGCTCTCCGGCGATGACATCGCCGCCATCGCCGCGACGAGCCAGCGCGAGGGAATCGCCTTCTTGGATGCGAAGGGCAAGACGCTCTATATCGGCCCCAACAGCGATACGCGCGCCTTCTTTGAGGGTCAGGCCATCGACGAAGCGCGCCGCGAAGAGGTGTACCGAATCACTGGGCACACGCCATCACTTCTCTTTGCTCCGGCGAAACTGCGCTGGTTCCAGCAGCAGCGGCCTGTTTTGACAAAGCAAATCACTACCGTTCTTAGCCTCGATGCCTGGCTTGCCTTTCAACTCAGCGGTATGGGGGCAATGGAACTTTCTTCAGCTGCCGAACTAGGCCTTCTTGATCTTTCGACGCGCTCCCTCGCACAAAGCCTTCTCGATTCGCTTGGCTTTCCCCCAGTCACACCGCCTCTTGTCGCCTCCGGCACTCGCATCGGCAATGTGACGCAAGCGGCTGCAAGCGCCACTGGCCTCAAGCCAGGCACGCCAGTGATTGCGGCTGGGCCAGACACACAATGCGGTCTTGTGGGCATGGGTGTGGCATCCCTAGGGCACATCGGGATTGTGGCCGGTACGACCGCACCTATCCAGATGGTAATCGACAAGCCCTTGGTCGATGAAAAAATGCGAGCGTGGACGGGCCTGCACCTGCTATCGAATGCGTGGGTTCTTGAGAGCAATGCCGGTGACGCTGGAACGTCATATTCCTGGCTTGTCGATCTGCTCCTCGGCGGCGTAGATGACAAACGCTATGCAGAAGCAGACGAGCTGGTGAAGCGTACACCGGCTGGGTCGGATGGCGCCGCCGCCTTCCTCGGCCCTCAACTTGCCGATATGGGCAATGTCGGTCCCAAGATGGGCGGCCTTCTCTTTCCGATTCCCCTCAGCATCGGTGGCACAGACCGAGGCCGATTGCTGCGAACCTCCCAGGAAAACCTTGCCTTTGCCATCAGGGCCAATGTGGAGCAGCTTGCAGCGTTCTCAGGACGCACAGATACGCCAATACACATAGGCGGAGGCATGACCCGGAGTCTTCAGTTTTGTCGCATCCTGTCGGCTGTGCTGAATCGGGATATCTCCGTCGCGCAAGAGGCTTCCGTCTCTGCCCTGGGCGCCGCGATCTGCGCGGCTGTTGGCGTCGGGGCCTTTCACGACGTTCGTGCCGCCTCCATCGCAATGGCGAGCACACAGCGCCTGCTAAAAGCGGACAAATTGCAGGCCCTTGAATACCAGGACCATTACGAGCGGTGGCGCAGTCTCGCCAAGGCCCTCGATGGCTTTTCCGGCTATCTTTAGCCTTACCTGGATGCTAGAATCGAACCGGCATGGAAACCAGGTGGTATAAAGAACGTGAGGCCGTCGCCGAGGCGAGCCGCGAGATGGCGCGCAAGGGCCTTGTCTCCGGCTCGTCGGGCAATGTCAGCATGCGCGTCGGCGAGCGGCTGCTGGCTATCACCCCCAGCAGAAAACGCTACGACCAGCTGGCGGCGGAACAGATCCAAGTCATCGACTTCGACGGCGAACCCGTGCTCGGCGACCAGGTGCCGAGCGTGGAAAGCCTGATGCACATCGCCGCCTATCAGAAACGGGCAGACGTCAACGCCGTCGTTCACACACATTCCCTCTACGCGAGTGTGCTTGCGGTTACGCATCTGGAGCTGCCGCCTCTCATCGACGAGATGGTCACGTCCATCGGCGGCGAGGTTCGAGTGACGCAGTATGCCTTCCCGAGCACGGAGGACCTCGCCCACAACGCTGCGTCAGCCCTCCGCGATCGCAACGCCGCGATTCTGGCAAATCATGGCGTGGTTGGCGTCGGCGTCGATCTCCACGAAGCGCTCGCCGTTTGCGAGCTGGTTGAGCGGGCATCCAAGGTCTTTGTCTTTGCGAAGCTTATCGGCAAAGTGCACTTGCTTCCAGAGGAAATCATCGCAACTGAAAAAGAACTGTTCACCATGATGCGGTCGCCGAAAACTTCCTAACATCCTGAGGCACCCATGATCAAAGTTCCCGGTTTTCTGCTCAAGCGCCTCTATATGAAAGGCAGCCTGAAAAATAATGGCGAAGGCTTCGAGTTCAAACTGAAAAACTCGCTAGGCTCCGGCTATGCCTACGGCCTTCCGCCAATCAAAGTTGATGACGAAGCGCTGCCCGCTGAGCAATCCTTCTTCTTGGTCGATGGAAAGTCCCTTAGCTTCCCATCGGTGAGCAAAGAGAACCCTGCGAGCCTGGCCATGAATCGCGAGGCGACGATACGTGTCCACGGCAAGACGCTCGCTGCCGGCCCGCACAAGGTAACGATGAACTTTATCGTGGCGGGGCTTGGGCAGCTCTCCTTTGACTTTACCGATGGCATTGCGTAGCCTTCTGTTGACCTGGACGACTCCTCCTCTTTAGAATGCAACTAACCTTTTGTTAGTACATCGTGGAGGACACCGTGGCTCTTAAAGAAGGCGATAAGGCTCCCGACTTCTCTCTTCCGGCATCGGACGGAAAAACCGTCTCGCTCAAAGGCTTAGCCGGCAAGAAAGTCGTCCTCTACTTCTATCCAAAGGACAATACCTCCGGCTGCACCGTTGAAGCCTGCGGCTTTAGGGATAGCGACGCCAAGCTGAAGAAAGCAGGGGCTGTTGTTCTTGGCGTGAGCGCCGACAGCATCGCGTCGCACCAAAAGTTCGCTGGGAAGTACTCGCTGCCATTCCCGCTTCTTTCAGACGAAGGGGCAAAAGTCGCCTCGGCCTACGGGGCTTGGGGCGAAAAGAGCCTCTACGGAAGAAAGTATATGGGCATGTTCCGCATGACCTTCCTCATCGACGAAAAGGGCAAGCTGGCCAAGATTTGGCTCAAGGTCAAGCCCGACGGCCATGCAGAAGAGGTCCTGACCGCGATCAAAGGCTAGGTCTTCTCGCCCCTTCACTCGGAGACCGGCTTGTTAGCGTTGGGTACTGCCCTTCGTCTTTGACCCGTTCCCGTTTGAGTGCCCTGTAAGGGACGGATCTGTTACCGGCATTCGCAAACTGTTACCAAGCTGATACCCAATTGGGTCGCTGGAACAGAAGGAAAGACGGACACGGCAAGGGAAAAACGAGTGGCAAAGAAGGCTATCTAATAGCCCTTGAAATGAGGCGCGCGTTTCTGAAGGAAAGCGGAAATCGCCTCTTTGTAGTCCTCGGTGCCGAAGGAGACCTTTTGGACGTAGGTCTCATAGTCCAAGGCGTCGGCGAGGGTGGCGTCAGCGGCGCGCTGCATGGCCCGTTTCGCAAACTCAACGGCGATAGGCGGGTTTGCAGCAATGGCCCCGGCTAGATCGGCAACGGCGCCGGCGAGCTGCTCGGCGGGAACGACCTTGTTATAGAGGCCCATCGCCAAGGCATCTTTCGGCTCGATTGGCCTAGCTGTGTAGATGATCTCTGCCGCACGCGCGGGCCCAACGATACGCGGGAGGAGCCACGTTGTCCCTACATCGGGTGGGATGCCGCGCGCGACCCAGGCCGGGACAAGGCGCGCGCCTTCCGCAGCTATACGCATCTCGCACGCGATAGCGATGGAGGCGCCCGCGCCAACGGCCGGCCCATTCAAGGCCGCAATCGTCGGCTTGGGGAAATTGACAAGGTCTAAGACAAAATAGCCAGCCGGCGCAGTCAGCTTCTTGAGCTTAAAGATTGAGCCGCCTGCTGCCTGCTGCTCAAGCCGGCTTACGTCGATCCCTGCACAAAAGGCACGCCCAGCGCCAGTGATGACAAGCACCCGCACTTGGTCATCGGCAGCGGCTTTTCGGAGCGCGTCAACCAGCTCCGGCTGCATCTCTTCCAGGAGGGCGTTGAGCTTTTCTGGGCGATTCAGTGTGATGGTGGCAACGCCCGATTGCACGTCGTAGAGAAGATATTGATAGCTCATGCAAATATCCTGTAAGAGGTTGACCAGTGCTGGAGGGCGTTTGCCATGATATGAGGGCGCTCCTTAGGGAGTCAACGTAAACCCAGCAAATGTTCGGGAGAAAAGCTCTAATAGGATTCCGAAGTCGGTTCAGAAATATGCATCGGTATGTTGAGCAGGCCCATTCGTCTGGTTATGTTCAGTTGCCGCTCTCCGAGGGGCAACCCGCTCAAAGGAGAGGAACGGGTCGCCTACAGAAGTGATTGCCTTGTTGACTGGCTTTTTCTTCAGTCGGCTTCAGATTGCTAGAGAGACGGCCCCCTAGTATAATTGTGAATTGTGTAGCAATGCTTTTCTTTGCCCTGGTGGTAAGGCAGCGTCGCAACACATGAGCGGGCTGCCAGCGCGAAAGGTCGGTGGTGGCAATGCGGTGGAACGTCTCCCATCTTCTGAAATCAGGCGTAGGGGAAGAGCGCGAATACGAGTTTAGCGAGGCGAATCCTAGCATAAAGGAACTCGCTGCAGGAATAGAGGGCTCCGCACAGTTCATACGAACAAAGTCGGGAATCTTAGTTCTAGCATCGGCGGACACATCTGTCCGGTGTATCTGCAGCCGGTGCCTTCAAGAGTTCTCTACCCCAGCGCACATCACGATTGAAGAGGAGTTTCTACAGACGACTGATGCCGAAACAGGGGTCAAGGTTACACTTGACGGGAACGAAGAGTCGTTTACCATAAGCTCTCAGAATGAGCTGGACCTAACAGAGTCCGTTCGGCAATACGCAATACTTGCCATCCCCATCAAACCCCTCTGCAAAGAGGATTGCCGTGGCCTCTGTCAATCATGCGGCAAAAACCTGAGTGAGGGGACATGCACTTGCAAAGCCGAGCCTGGGGATAGACGCTGGGAGGCCCTCGAGGGGATCCGGGGCAAAGTCAGGAAGTCTGAAAAAAGGAAATGAGGACGTAGATGGCGCCGCTACCAAAAAGAAAGCGATCAAAGTCGAGCAAGGGGCATCACAAGTCTCACAACGCCCTCTCGCCTGTGAGCATGGGCAATTGCCCCAATTGCGGAAGCGTCAAGGCGCCACACCGAGCCTGCCAGGCCTGCGGCTACTACAACGGCCGCCAGGTTATAAAGGTCGGCACGCCTGAGGCCGAGTAGCACTTGCCATAAGTGGTATCCTGTTGCTCGGTTAGTCTAAAGAGGAAGGTCTATGACAGAAAGCACAGTCGCTGAACGTTTAGCCTACGTATTCCCCGGTCAAGGCTCACAAGCCATCGGCATGGGCCGAGACCTTTTCACTGAATCGAAAGCTGCGAGAGAGACGTTCGAAGAGGCCGATGACATCCTCGGCTTCTCCCTTTCAAAGCTCTGCTTCGAGGGTCCCGACGACCAGTTGAAGCAGACAGTAAACGCCCAGCCCGCCATCATGACGGCCAGCATCGCCGCCCTCCGCGCCCTTGGCGAAGTGCATCCGGAAGCCTTCCCCAGCACACCTCGCTTCGTGGCAGGCCACAGCCTAGGCGAGTACACTGCCCTCGTCGCCGCAAACGCCCTTCCCTTTAATGAAGCGCTGAGCCTCGTCCGGGAGCGCGGCCGCCTTATGCAAGAGGCCGGCCGGATGCGCGAAGGCGGCATGGCCGCCATCCTCGGCCTCGATGAGTCCCTCGTCGAGCAGTTGTGCCAGCAGGTCGGCATCGAGATCGCCAATATCAATAGCGATGGGCAGATCGTCCTCAGCGGCGCAAAGGACGCCCTGGTCCGCGCCATCGACCTTGCCCGCGCCATGGGCGCCAAGCGCGCCATCCCCCTCGAAGTCTCGGGTGCCTTCCACTCCAGCCTTATGCAGCCAGCCGTTCCAGGCATGGCTCAAGCCATCTATAAGGCCTCCATCCGCAACCCTCAGATCCCAATCATCAGCAACACCAAGGCCGAGCCTATCGCCCGCCAAGGCGAGATTCAGGCTGAGCTGATCGACCAGATGGTCTCCTGCGTCCACTGGACAAAGTCCGTCCAGTACATGGCCTCCAATGGCGTGAAGACCTTTGTTGAAATCGGCCCGGGCAAGGTGCTCACCGGCCTCATCAAGCGCATCGCCAAGGACGTCCAGACGATCAACGTCGAGACGATGTCGTCGGTCAGAGCCTTCGCGCTCCCGGCCTAACGGCTCGCCGACACCGTGGACCTTTCGGGCAAAGTCGCCCTCGTCACAGGCAGCAGCCGAGGCATCGGCAGAGCGGTTGCGTTGCGCCTCGCTAAGGCAGGGGCGACAGTCGCCCTCAACGCAACCAAGGATGCCACCGAAACTCAGCGTCTCGTCAGCGAAGCAGGCGGCAAGGCCAGCGTTCACATCGCCAACGTGCGCAGCTCTCAGGAAGTGGACAAGATGGTTGACAGTATCGTGGCCGCCCATGGCTCTTTGGACATCCTCGTGAACAACGCCGGCATCAACCGCGATACGCTCCTCATGCGCATCAGCGATAAAGACTGGGAGGACGTGATCGCCACCAACCTCACCGGCGCTTTCTACTGCACCCGTGCCGCCATCAAGCCGATGCTCAAGAAACGCTGGGGGCGCATCATCAACATGGGCAGCGTCGTCGGCCTCAAGGGCAATGCCGGCCAGGCGAACTACACGGCAACCAAGGCTGGCCTTGTGGGGCTCACGCGCTCCACGGCGGCGGAAGTCGCCTCTCGCAATATCACCGCCAACGTGGTTGCGCCGGGCTTCATCGAGACGGAGATGACGGCGAAGCTGACGCAGCAACAGCGCGACGCTATCAAAGAACATGTGCCCCTGGGCGCATTCGGCACGCCCGAACACGTCGCAGACGCCGTCGCCTTCCTGGCGAGCAACGAGGCCGGCTACATCACCGGCCAGGTCTTGCTCATCGATGGCGGCATCGCACTGGTGTAGGCAGCAATGGCAGGAGCGCGAAGAAAGGGCCGGACCGTTGCATTGCAAGTGCTCTATGAAGTGGACGCCTCAGGCCATCCGTGGGAGGAGACGCTGAAACGAGCGCTGGAGGAAACGGGTCTTTCGGAGCAGACGAAGACCCTAGCAGACGGGTTGGTGCGAGGAGTCGTGAAGAACAGAGTGAAACTCGACGGATTGATCGCGGCGCAAGCGCCAGCCTGGCCGCTCGGACAGATGGCGGCCATCGACCGCAACATCCTGCGTATTGCCATCTACGAGATTGTGCTCGATAATAAAGCGCCGCCGAAAGTAGCGATCAACGAGGCTGTCGAGCTGGCCAAAACATTCGGGAGCGAGAACCTGCACAAGTTCGTCAACGGCGTTCTCGGCTCCGTCCTGACCGCAGCGAAATCTTAGAAAGCGACAGCCCTGGAGGGTACCGTGGCGACAGTATTTGAACGAGTGAAAAAAGTGACCGTGGATCAACTAGGAGTCGAAGAGGCCCAGGTGGTCTCGAACGCCTCTTTTGCGGACGACCTGAACGCCGACTCCCTTGACCTCGTCGAGCTCATCATGGCGCTCGAAGAGGAGTTCAGCAAGGAAGGCAAGAAGCTGGAGATCTCGGACGAAGATGCCGAGAAGATCGTGACCGTCCAGGATGCCATCGACTACATCTCGAACAAACAGGGCGCGTAACACCGGCGGCCCCACAAAAGCCTAGGTCACCCCATCGCGCGCTTGGCCTCTTGCCAGAGCTCTTCCTGGCGATCCAGCGGCAGCTCTCCGAACTTCTTCCCCTGCGCACGGGCGCTCTCCTCCATGTGGCGGAAGCGCCGCTCGAACCGCTGGTTCGCCTTGCGCATCGCCCCCTCCACATCCATGTTGAGGCGCCTGCCGACGTTCACCAGCGCAGCGAAGATATCGCCCAGCTCGTGCTCTAGCTCCGCCTTCGCCTTGGCCCTCTCGAACTCGCCGATCTCTTCGCGCACCTTATCCAGGACGCCTGCCATATCTGGCCATTCGAAACCGAGCTTGGCCGCGCGGCCCTGTATCTCTTGGCTGTAGGCAAGGGCAGGGAGCGACTTCGGCACGCCGTCTAGCGCCGATTGCTTCTCGCCCTTTTCTTTTGCCTTCAGCTTCTCCCAGTTCGCCACCACCTCGTCGGCATCGGCAACTTTCACATCGCCAAAGACGTGCGGGTGGCGATAGATGAGCTTGGCGTTGATACTCCGCAGGACGTCTTTGATAGTGAAGGTCCCGCTATCCTGGCCTACCTGGGCGTTCAGGCCAACCTGGAGCAGCACGTCGCCCAGCTCTTCGGCGAGGCGCTTGGGATCGCCCGACTCGATGGCCTCCAGCGCCTCGTGGGACTCCTCAAGCAGATACTTGCGCAGCGATTCGTGGGTCTGCTTCTTGTCCCAGGGACAGCCGTCCGGCCCTCGAAGCCTCGCCAGGATAGCCAGGAAGGTCTCGAAGCTCCCCAAGTCGTTATAGTCAGCCAACATACACCTCGGTTCATTGCCCCAGGCACCCCATTCTACGTGCCGCCTGTTTTCCTTGACAAGGAAACGTTCGCCCTGAATGATGTTTCCATGTCCTTTTTCCGCAGCAAACCCTTTGTCGCCGTCATCATGACGCTCTTTGTTATCGGCGTCCCCTTCTTCCTCATCTCCACGAACCTTCGCACCGTTATCAACAGCGGCTGGCTCTATAGCATCGGCGCGAGCAACTTCGACACCCTGGAGCGCACCGGCATGACGCGGGACGAGTATCTGCGAGTCACGAAGGAGATTAAGCGCTACTTCAAGTCAGATGAGGAGCCGCTGCAGGTGAAGGCTGTCGTCTTTGGCAGTGAGGAGGAAATCTTCACCACCCGAGAGGTGCGCCACATGTCCGACGTGAAGCTGATGGTGCGCGGCCTGGCGAAGGTGCAGTGGTGCTCCCTCTTCTTTATGCTGGGCGTCCTGGTCATCGGCAGGTTCCTGTGGGGGACAAAGGCCCTGTGGCCAAGGATCGCGAAGGGCCTCTTGTGGGGCGCAGTCCTCACCATCGCCCTCCTCGTCGTCATCGGCCTGGCCTCTGTCATCGGCTTCGACGCGGCCTTCACTTGGTTCCACGAGGTCGCCTTCGAGAACAACCGCTGGCTGCTGAACACCAACGACTACCTTCTATTGATGTTCCCGGAGAACTTCTTCCTCACGGCGACGCTTATCGCGGCGGGGATGACGGTGGCGCAGGCTGTCGTCACTGGCGCGGTGGCGCGGGTCTACCTGCGCAGGACTCGCACTCGTTCCACAGGCGACGGTCCAAACCCGTCCCGAAGCGATCCGACGTCAAAATAAAAAGGCCCCGATATATCGGGGCCTTTTGCGTCGGCTCTATGAATTCGGTACGGACTAATTCATATTCATACCGGTGCCGCACGCGCCGCCGCCGCAGGCTTGCGCCATCTCGGCCGGGGAGCAGCAGCCTTCGGGCATGCCCATCGGCATCGAATCGTGGCCATGGTTGCCTTTGGCGACAGGGGCGATGACGGAGAGCATCTTCCGCGCTTTGTGACCATGGGTGCATGTCACGGCGTCGCTGGAGACGCTCATCGACTGGCGCTTCTCAAAGGTATCGTTACAGGTTCCGCAATAGTATTCATAGACTGGCATCCGTGTGCCTCCTTGGACAATCTCTATTCTATCGAGGGGCGCAACTGGGGGTCAAGGCGTGGGTACATCATACCAGTTGGGCTGCACCCTCACATCCGTATCTTCCGGTTATCCCAACTGGCGATTTTCTTCTCCGGGACTACTTTCACGTAGAGCTTTGATGTCGAGTAGTGCTGCTGGGTCCTGGCGGGCATCGCCTCGCGCGCCTCTCTAAAGTTGGCGTACTTCTCGTCGAGCATGGCATCGAAGCGAGCGTGGAAGGCGGTATCGGCCACAGGCTCGGCGCGGCCGCGGATCAAGACGGCCTTCAGCTCGCGCCAGCGTTCGCCCGATTCAACGAGCACCCCCACCTTCGGGTTGCGCAAGAGGCCTTTGGCTTTGATGGTCGCCCCGCGCACGCGAAAGTAGATATGCCCATCGTGGTAGACGTACCAGACAGGCGTGGAGTGCGGATAGCCGTCCTTATCGATTGTGGAGACGATAAGGGTGTGCCCGTTCTTGAGAAAGTCCTCGATCTCCCGCTGGTCCAGTGTCACGCCCATTGGTCGCCTCCACTCGATGCGTTTGCGCGATTATACCGTCGCCCGCCGCGCCAAGGCGGTCCTCACTCCCGTAATCGCCATCAGGATCGCCAGCGCCGTCAGCACGATGGCCCCGCTCGCCGCGATGTCTTGGTAGTACGAGACCGTGAGGCCAATGAAGACGCTCGCCGCTCCGATGAGTGCCCCAATAAGGAGTGTCGTGCGAAAGGCGCGTTTCAGTTGGAGCGCCGCCAGTACCGGCAGCACGATGAGCGCGCCGACCAAGAGTCCGCCGACGACGCGCATCGAAAGGGTCACCGTCACGCCCGTGAGGATGGCCAGCAGCAGGTTCACCCGCTGCACCGGGACGCCCGAGACCTTCGCCATATCTGCGTCAAAGGTTGATTGCAGGAACTCGCTATAGAGGAGGCCGATGAAGAACAGGGTCAGCACGCTCGCGGCGACGGCTGCCCAGACATCGGCGGAGGTGACGGTGACGACGTTGCCGAAGAGATAGCCAAGCAGGCTGACGTTCAGGTGGTCGCCGCGGCTGATGAGGACAAGGGCGACTGCCAGGGCGGTGTAAAGAACCAGGGCAAGCGCGCCGTCGCTTGCGAGCCAGCGCGTTGTGCGCAGACGCTCCAACGCAATGGCAGCAGCAACCGAGGTCGCCATCGCGATGATGATTGGGTAGTCGCCGAGGAAGATACCGATGGCCGCGCCGGTGATGGCGACGTGGGAGAGCGTCTCCGCGATGAGGGAGAGGCGGCGCAGCACCAAGAACGTGCCGAGGACAGGGGCGCTGACGCCTATAGCTCCTCCGGCGATGAAGGCGCGCACCATGAAATCGAGCTGGAATATCTCAGGCATGGCACATCACCGGTGCCTATGGATGACGACGTCTGCCGTGTGGCCGTAGACGCGCGTCAGCACTTCATCCGTCAGCTCGTTGGGCGGCGCGTAGGAGAGAAGCCTAATGTTGATGCAGGCCACCTTCGAGGCGTCGTGCATCACCACGCCGATGTCGTGGGAGATCATCAAAATCGTGACACCGTACTTTTCGCGAAGCTGGCGCAGCAGGGAGTAGAACTCCTCCTGCCCCGGCTTGTCGATGCCCGTCGTCGGCTCGTCGAGCACCAGCAATTCAGGCTCGTGCACCAAGGCGCGGGCGATGAGGACGCGCTGCTGCTGGCCGCCTGAAAGCTCGCTGATAAGGCGGTCGCGATAGTCCCACATGCCGGCGGTCTTGAGCGCCTGGGCCGCCGCATCGGTCATCTTCCGCTGGAAGATGGCAAGCGGCTGGAAGCCCCGGTACTCGCCCATCGCCACCACATCGCGCACCTTCGCGGGGAAGCGCACGCTGAAGGCCATGGTGCGCTGTGGCACATAGCCCACCCGGTGCCACTGGGTGAAGTGTCGCAGCGGTGTGCCAAAGAGAGCGACCGTGCCTTTTTGCGGATGCTCGAGGCCTATCCCCAGGCGCGCCAGCGTCGTTTTGCCGCTGCCGTTGGGGCCGATCAGCGCGACAAAGTCGCCCTTCTCGATGGTGAAGGTGACGTCCTCCACCGCAGGTGTTGAGCCATAGGCGAAGGTCACGCCTTCGAATGTGAGCGGAGGAGCCGATGTGTTGCCGTTCATACGCATCGTTTTCCCGAAACTCCTCGCCCCCTTGATGGGGGAGAATGAAAGAGGGAGTGCTCCTTCAAGCGCATTCCAGGGCCGTCCTCAGGTTCGCCAGGTTTTGCCGCTGCACCGTGAAATAGCTCGCGCCCGCCTTCAATTCGTCCTTCGAGAGGCCCTCGATGGGATTCAATACGAGCGTCTTTACGCCAGCCTCCCGCGCAATCGTCTTTGCCACGGCATCGCTGACCAGCGTCTCGAAAAAGATATGCGTCGCCCCTTCGCGCCGCACCTGCTCGATCACCTGGCGCAGGCGCGCAGGGCTCGGCTCCGCCTCAGGCGAAAGGCCGGAGACGGCGACCTGCTTCAGCCCAAAACGCCCGGCAAGATAGGCGAAGGCGGCGTGGGAGGTGACCATCGTATCACGCGCGCACTTAGCCAAGCCTTGCTTCATCTCCGCGGTGAGCTTCTCTAGGTCGCCGGTGAGCGACGCGAGGTTTGCCGAGTAGACGCTTGCGCCGGCAGGGTCGGCCTTCGCCAGGGCGTCGCGCACGGCGATAGCCTGCTCCGCATAGAGCGCCGGGTCGAGCCAGACGTGGGAGTCGAAGGGCGCATCGCCATCGTTGCTTCGCAAAAGCGCAAGGCCATCGGTCGCCTTCACCGCCACAGGGCCGCTTGCGGAGAGGCCATCCACAACGCGCTCCGCCCACCACTCCAATCCCGCGCCTTGATAGACAAAGGCCTTCGCCCGCTTAATCGCCGTCACATCCCGAGGCTTTGGCTCCCAATCGTGGAGCTCGATGCCTGGCGGCACGAGGTTCCTGACGCTGACGCGGTCGCCGCCGATGCGCTCGGCCAGGTACTGCAAGGGATAGAAGGTGGTGACGACGGAGAGCTTGCCGGAGTCGGACAAAGAGCCGCCGCTGCCGCAAGCTGTGAGAAAGACAACAAGCCCAGCACACACGATGGCCGGGAGCTTTAGCCGCCTCGAAATATTGTCCGTTTCACTGCTCATTTGATACTCAATCTCAATATGGCGCGATTTTGATAGCGGGTGGCACATCGCTTGCGAAAATCACGCTGCTAGCTGGCCGTCGCCTCGCTGGCGCAGGTGCGACAGCGGCCGTAGAGCTCCACGGTGTGGCCTTCGACCTCAAATCCCTGCGTCGAGGCCTTCTCTTTCAGCAGGCCCTGGAAGTCGCAGTTCAGGAGGTCCTGGGACTGGCCACAGTAGGTGCAGATCAGGTGATGATGGTGGCCCTTGTGGCTCACTTGGTAGTGCAGCTCGCCGTCTTCCATGAGGACGCGGCAGAGGAAACCCATCTCCACCAAAAGCTTCACGTTGCGATAGACGGTGGCCCGTCCAACCCGTGGCAACGCCTCGCAGAGCGCCTCCGCAGTGAAGTGGCTCCCCTGCTGGGCCACGGCGCGCGCGACCTCCTCCCGCGTCCCGGTATGGCGGTAGTCCTTCTCCTCCAGGCGCGCAAGGAAGTCTTCGACGAGTGGATGGTGTGCCTTAGTAGGCATAAATGAGACCTCGTCTCATAGTCTACAGGGTGCGTCAAGGGGGTCCTGCGTGGCACACAAGGGTCTGCGCTATAATCCCCTCCGCAATCAAGGAGCCTCCCATGCCCGTCTCCCATGCCGCCCTCGACCGCGTCTTCAACCCAAAGACCGTCGTCGTCTTTGGCGATAAAAAGGCTGGCGGCTACATGTGGCTCAACAGCCAGAAGCAGCTGAAGGGCAAGGTCTACTCCGTCCAGATCGATCCCAATGAGATCCCCGGCATCGAGGCGATGGGCGTGCAGAACTTCAAGAGCCTCGCCGAGGTGCCCGGGCCTGTGGACTACGGCATCATCGCCGTCCCGCGCTCCGTCGCGCCCCGCATCCTTGCCGATTGCATCACCCACAAGGTTGGCGGCGTCACCATGTTCACCGCCGGCTTCGCTGAGACCCACACCGCCGACGGCATGGATATGCAGAACAAGGTCCTGGCAATGGCCAAGCAGTCGGGCATGGTGCTCATCGGCCCCAACTGCATGGGCATCTACAACCCTGGCGCGGGCCTCTGCTTCTCCCCAGGCCAGCCCGTCTATGACGGCGGCAACATCGCCTTCTGCAGCCAGAGCGGCTCCCACGGCATCTCCTTCTCCCTCGGCGCGCCTGAGCTGGGGTTGCGCATCAGCAAGATGGTCAGCTTCGGCAACGGCATCGTGCTGGAGAACGCCGACTTCCTCGAATACATGGCGAACGATGCCCAATCCCAGGTCATCGTGATGTACGTCGAAGGCCTCAAGGACGGGCGACGCTTCTTTAAGCTCCTGCGCGAGACTGCGCCAAAAAAGCCTGTAATCATCTGGAAGGGCGGCCAGACGGAGGAGGGCAAGCGCGCAACCTCGTCCCACACGGCCTCCCTCTCCGAATCCCTGGCGATATGGGAGGCGGCCTGCAAACAGACGGGCGCAATCCTGGTGCGCACGCTGGAGGAGGCCCTGGATACGGCAAAGGCCCTCGTGAAGCTGCCTGCTTTCACCGGCAGCGGCTGCGGCCTCATGGGCGGCGCTGGCGGGCAATCGGTCTCCATCACGGACGCCTTCGCTCACGCAGGCATGCGCGTCCCTGCCCTTTCGCAGTCGTCCTACAAACGCCTCGGCGAGTTCTTCAGCCTCGTCGGCGCCAGCTTCAGCAACCCCATCGACCTCGGCACCAACCGCAAAGAGCTCGACACAATCCTCGACATCCTCACCGACGACCCGGTCATCGATATCATCGTCATGCAGGTGCCTGTCTACAGCTTCCGCGCCGCGAACTCCATGGTCACGTCGCAGGTGGAGGCGATGACAAAGCTGAAGGAGCGCAGCGGAAAGAAACCCCTCGTCGCAGTTGCCCTCTCGCCGCGCCCCTTCTCCGACGCCGAGGCGCTCAAGGAGATTGCAGGCAAATTCGAGGCTGGCGGTGTGCCCAGCTTCACCTCTTACGACCGCGCCGCCCGCGCCCTCAAGAACGCCGTGGACTACCACAGGTTCAGGGCCGAGCTAGGCTAGCCCTTCCTCTTCTGTCTCCCTTCTGTTGGCCTGTGTTGACACCCCTATGCCGTCGGCCTATAGTGGGTTTGTCGCATGCGGGAGCTTGGGTATCCAGGCTGAGAGGTCCCGATGAATCGGGACGACCGCTAGAACCTGATCTGGGTAATGCCAGCGCAGGGAGCATAACTAGTCCTCTCAAAACACCGCCTGCAAGCGGTGTTTTCTTTTGTGCTTGAGGAGGCTGGCATGGATAGAGACCTGGTCATCGCGGGGAAGCGGCTACGCTCGCGGCTCATGGTCGGCACAGGCAAGTACCGCACCATGGACGAGATGGTGCGTGCCATCGAGGCATCAGGGGCCGAGATGGTCACCGTCGCCCTTAAGCGCATCGACTTCTCTAAAGGCGAGCGCACCATCCTCGACTATATCGACTGGACGCGCTACGCCATCCTGCCCAACACCGCCGGATGCAAGACCGCCGAGGAGGCCATCTATACGGCGCGCCTCGCCCGCAGCATGGGGCTCTCCGATTGGGTGAAGCTGGAAGTCATCCCCGACTCCAAATATCTGCTCCCTGACCCCATCGGCACCCTGGAGGCGGCGAAGGTTTTGGTGAAGGAAGGCTTCGTCGTCCTGCCCTACATCAACACCGACCCGGTGCTGGCCAAGCGCCTTGAGGAGATCGGCACGGCGACGGTGATGCCTCTCGCCTCGCCCATCGGCTCCGGCCAGGGCATGATCACCTTTGAGCAGATCAAGATCATCATCGAGCAGGCCAGGATTCCCGTCGTCGTCGACGCTGGCCTTGGCGCGCCTTCCGACGCCTCTCTTGCGATGGAGATCGGCGCAGATGCCGTCCTCATCAACTCGGCCATCGCCCTCGCGAAAGACCCTGTCGGCATGGGCGAGGCGATGAAGCTTGGGGTCGAGGCTGGACGCAAGGCGTACATGGCTGGGCGCATGCCCAAAAAGGCCTACGCTTCGGCCTCCAGCCCGCAAGAGGAGATCCCGGCGTGGTCGCTCCGAAGCTAGTCGCACCTGTTCTCTGCCTCGTCACCGACCGCACCCTCTGCGGCATTGATGCCTTGCCCGAAAAGGTTGAGCAAGCTGTCGCCGGCGGCGTAACGATGGTGCAGTTGCGCGAGAAGGACCTATCAGGCGGGGAACTGCTCAAGCTCGCCGAGGCTATCGAGCGCAAGATTTCCGGCAGGGCTCTCTTCATCATCAATGACCGCATCGATGTCGCCCTCGCCGTGAACGCCGATGGCGTCCACCTTGGCGAATCGGCGATGCCCGTCGCCATGGCGCGCCGCCTCCTGGGCCCAGGCAAGCTGGTCGGACGCTCCGTCCACAGCCTCCATGGCGCGCGCAACGCTGAGGCGGAAGGCGCAGCCTATCTCATCGCCGGCACCATCTACGAGACGCGCTCCAAGCCCGGCAAACTCCCTGAAGGACTTGCCCTGCTGAAGGAAATCGCCGGCAACCTCGGCATCCCATGTCTCGGCATCGGCGGCGTCACCGCACAGAACGCCCAAGCGCTCATCGAGGCAGGGGCCTATGGAGCCGCCGTCGTCTCCGGCCTCCTCTCCGCCAAGAACCCGGAATCGGCAGCCCGCAGCCTCCTTTCTGCGATGCGGTCAGGGCCTGTCCTTCAGTCTGCACGCTGAACCGGCATGATCACCCTCACCGTTAACGGCAAACCTCAATCGCTTGACCGACCGCTAAGCCTCACCGCATATCTCGAGGCCAAAGACGTCATGGGCAAACGCATCGCAGTCGGCGTCAACGGCGAGGTGGTCCACAAAGACCAGTGGGCTGGCGTCACCCTTCGTGAGGGCGACATCGTAGACATCGTGCAAATGGTCGGCGGCGGATAACGTAGGGGCGCAGGGTCCTTTCCCAAGGACTCCGTGTGCTGCACCGGAGCGTGCGCTCTCCCACACGAGCAGAACAATATGCCCAAGTCACCCGAAGTCATCATCGTTGGCGGCGGCGTCATCGGCTGCGGCATCGCCTATGAGCTTGCCAAGCGCAAGGTGAAGGTGCTGCTCGTCGAACAGCGTCAGCTCGGCTCCGGCGCAACCCACGCCTCCGCGGGTATGCTCGCGCCCCTGTCCGACAGCATGTCCGACCCTGCGCTCATCGACCTCGGCTTCAATAGCTTCGCCATCTACAAACCTTTCCTGGAAGAGGCCGAAGAGACTGCGCGGCTCTCCGCCGAATGCCTGCCCTCCGGCATCTTGCGCATCGCCATGACCGCCGATGAAGAGCGCCACCTGCGCGCCCTCGCCGACTTCGGCAACGAACGCGGCCTCCGCGTCGAGTGGGTCACCGCGAAGCAGGCGCAAAGCCTCGAGCCGTTGCTCTCACCTAGGATCCGAGGCGCTGCCTATTCCCCAGGAGAACCACAGCTCAGCCCCACGCGCCTCGTCGAAACGCTGCGCCGCGCCGCTGTCGCTCATGGCGCTGCTGTGCGCGAAGAGACGCCTGTCATTGGCCTGATGAAGCGCGGCGCGAAGGTCACCGGCGTGCGCACGCCCCAGGAGACGCTTGCGGCGGCAACGGTTGTCCTTGCCACAGGCTCCTGGGGACGCGCCGCAAGCCAATGGCTCGGCTACGATGTGCCTGTGGCCCCGGTGCGCGGACAGGTCGTCTATGTGAACAGCTTGGCGCGCCCCCTCTCTCACACGGTCATGCACGCCGAGTCCTACGCCGTCCCCAAAAGCGCCGGCCTCTCCCTCGTCGGCACCACACTTGAGCACGCTGCGGGCTATGAGCAGCAGGTCACCGTCGCAGGCGTGGCGAAG
>CAMAVV010000001.1 GCA_945861815.1 Thermoflexus hugenholtzii JAD2 | reverse complement strand
CCGGAGGCCTCATTCGAGTCTTGGCGGGATGACCCCGGACGAGTGCTACGCCAGGTCGCTGCCCGCGCCCGCGGCAGCCCACAACACCGCAGCATGATTCCACTTATCACGCCGGGTCACGCTGTTCAGACAAACGGAGCCACCTCTATTTGCGATTTCCCGCCAGACCCACTGTGCATAGCCAGCGACAAACGCCAACCAGAACACGAGCGCTATTAACCGAATTATTTGAATCTGATAACGGATATCGAGAGCTTTCTCTGATGGCTTCACTCGACCTAGCATCCAGTCGATTCCATCAGGGATTCTTCTGCCCTGAAGGTGGCGAGCGTGTAGGACCGTGCCCAGAAACCACGGGCAAAAAGCCATTGCCCCAAAGAGCAATCCCAAAAAAACCAGGTCGCTGATTGAACTTGATGCTAATCCTTGGTGCAATGGTTGCTAAGCTCCTACTTTAGTATCCAAAGAGGTAGGACTGATCGTACCAATAATTTGGTGTGCCCCACTTAAATTTGGACAGGTAGTTACCTATTTCTCGCGACCCATTGTACGTAAAACTCGGCCGGTGCCTGCATCCCTAAAGCGCGGGCTTGGGCGCTTGGCAGTGTAGAGGAGGAAGGCGGCGATGGCGCAGAGGACGAGGGAGACGGTCCACATGATTCTGGGGTTGACGCCGGCATCCAAAAAGAGCCCGTAGACTGGGCCGCCGATGGCGACCCAGAAGATCGTGAAGGGGATAGCGATGCCTTGGATCGAGCCAAGGAATCGTCTGCCAAAATAGGCCGGCCATATGGTGTTGTGGGTCGCCATATAGGGACCGCTGAAGAAGCCGAGCATGAAGTTGTGGGCAAGAACGACGGCGGCGGAGTCCGTGGCAAAGATCATGGGGAGCATCGCGAGTCCATAGCCGCCCGCCGCGAGAAGGCCAAGGCGCTGGGGGCCGATGCGCTCGGCGAAGACGCCGAAGGCAAGACCAGCGATGACGACCATGAAGGGATCGAGGGCGGTAGAAAAGGCCAAGAGATTCGGCTCAATGCCCACATCCTCCCAAAAGGCCGTCCGGTAGATCACCATCCCGCTCATCGAAAATCCAATCAGCGAGAAGGCGATGAGGACTTGCCAGAGCGTTCGCGTTCTCATCGCCTCGCCAGCCGTCCAATGGACTTCCGGAGCCGGAGCAGAGGCCGTGGCCTTCGCAGAGCCGAATGAAGCCGTGCCCGGCTGGGGAGGCTGGAGGCCAAAGTCCTCCGGAGCGCGCCGCATGAAGAGAGCAAAGAGGGGCACGGTCAGCACAAAGAAGGCGAGGGCAAAGACGAACCAGGCCGTTCGCCAGCCATGGGCATCGATGAGCCACCGGGCAATCGGGATGCTGATGGCCGCGCCCAGGGCAACAGCGCCTCCGGTGACGGCCATAGCCCGGCCACGGCTGGCCACGAACCACTTGGCGACGGGCACCATGGTCAGCAGGTGAGCGCCCGGACCTCCTCCGATGCCGCATATGCCAACGATGCCCCAGAGGAGATAGAAGACCCAGAGATCGTGAACGGCCGAAAATCCGATCAGCGCTCCTGTGCCGATGAGTCCGGCGACCACGCCAAGCCAGCGGGAGCCGTGGCGATCGACGAGCCTGCCGAGGAAGGGGGAAGCCAGCCCGCCGGCGAGATAGCGGATGGAGTAGGCGATGGACATGGCGCTAAGGCTCCAGCCCAAGTCCTCCGACATCGGCTTGACGAAGAAGGAGAAGACAAGGGGCGTGAGCGGCGCAAGGCCCAGGTTGCTGACAGAGGCCACTGCGACGATGGCCCAGCCGTAATAAAAGGGAAGACGAAGAGGAGGGTCCTGCACAACCTTGGGATGTTCAGTCATGCAGGCCCCTCAACGAGAGCGCGCAACTCGGCTATGGAAAGAGGCACGTGGCAGGCTACAGTCTATGCGGGCGCGACGGCACGCCTAGGCTGCCTTGAAGCCATAGAGCTTCTTGGCGTTATCGTGGGTGATCTTCTGGCGCAGTGCGGCGGACTTGCCCGCGAAGAGCTTGTCGACAATCTTCTTCGAGTGGGGCCAGAGGCTTTCGACATGGGGATAGTCGCTGGACCACATCAGGCGATCTTCGCCGATAAGGTGCGCAACCTCGACGGAGACCGGGTCATCGATGAATGCGACCCACATATTGCGCTTGAAGTATTCGCTGGGCTTCAGCTTGATCTTGGGCGTCGGCGGGCGGTGATAGGCCCAGTAATCGGAGAGCCAGATCCAGTGGGGCACCCAGCCGGCGTGGAACTCGATGATGGTCACTTTGAGCTTGGGATGGCGGTCGAAGACGCCAGCGAACATCATTTCGGTGATGCTGCGGCGCACAGGGAAGTCCATGCAGGCCAGGCCGACATAGAGATTGAAGATCTTGCCCTCGCCGCGCTGCCACCACCAATCGCCGTTAAAGGTATGGAAGGTGATGGGCAGATCGGCGTCCTCATAGGCGGCCCAGAGAGGCTCGTACTGGGGGTGGCCAAAGCTGACATCGCCGATGTTGGTGGCAGGCACAAGTCCGGCGTTGAGACCGATCTTCTTGATGCGCTGAACCTCTTTCACGGCGGCTTTCACATCGATGATGGGCACCATGCCGGCGCCGCCGAGGCGAGAGCGGTCATGGGCGGTGAACTCAGCGAGCCAGTCGTTATAGGTGCGAAGGACCGCCCCTTGAAAGAGCGGGTCGCGAAGGCTGAAGAACGGGGCGGCGTTTGTGGGATAAGCGACACCTGCGGCGATGCCGTCCACCGCCATGTCTTTGATGCGGGAGGCGGGGTCCCACGCGCCGGGGCGCACGTCCTCCACCTTTGTCGTCTGCACGTATCTATCGTATTGGCTTGGCTTCCGCAGCTGTCCGAGGAAGCTGCCGGCGACCGCGCTGAATGGGGCGATGCCTTCGACGATAACATGGTCGCCTCGGAGTCCCTTGGGATTTGTGATGATACGCGGGGCGCGATCGCGGTATTTCTTGTCCATCTGCAGCGTCCACAGATCCCGCGGCTCGATCATGTGAGTATCGACATCGACAAACTTCTGCTGGGTCATCGCGGAGGTCTCCCTTGCGGTGTGAGATGCAGACAGTACAATCAACGCACGTTCCGCTGGCATACCGTCGGCAGCCATAGTACCATAACAGTCAAGAGTCTCAATTGTTTAGGGGCTAAAGTGAGATTTGCAAGAGCGGGACAGACGCTGGACGATCAATTGGTGCAGACCTGGTGGCGCATCAACCGCTTCCTCGCTTCCGAGTTCGAAGGGGCCAATGCGATCGAATCGCTCACCATCGGCCAGCTGAACATCTTGCGCGGCATGCGAGAGCGCCCCCTGACGATGACCGAGGTGGCAGGCGTGGCGGGAGCCACTCGCGGAGCGGCGACGGGACTCGTGGACCGGCTGGTGGCGCGCGGGCTGGCGGAGCGCCACCAGGATGCGAAGAACCGTCGTACCATCCTCGTCAAGCTCACACCCAAAGGTCGGAAGCTGGAGGCCGAGGTGCACCGGCGCGCCATCGCCCGCTCCCGACAACTGACGCAGTATTTGGATCCGGAGGATGCGACGGCGCTCAACAATCTGCTGCTCACCCTGCGCCAGACGGTTGAGACGAAGATGCGGTAGGGGCTGCCGCGTGCCTATCCAGGAAGGGCGATAGTTTGCAAAACGAACCTTTTGGAGATTGACATGTTGCCGCTTTTCCTATTAGAGTCAACGTAGCGCTTATAAATATCCTCCTTTCGTTTTTTCCTGCTATCCTTCCGCTCCATTCGTTGCACACCATCGCGTCAGAGACCTCTCACACCTACGCAAGGGAGACCGCTCCATGGAAGGCATCAAAAACCGGGTCGCCATCATAGGGATGGGGTGCACGAAGTTTGGCGAGAGGTGGAATGTCAGCGCCACTGACCTGCTGATCGAAGCGGTCTACGAGGCCTATGCGGATGCGAAGGTGGAGCCGAAGGATATCAAGGCGGCATGGCTGGGGACGCAATCGACGGCCTTCAGCGGCCAGCTTCTCGCCCGGTCGCTCAAGCTCCCCTATCTCCCGATCTCCCGGGTCGAGAATCTTTGCGCCACAGGCGTCGACGCCTTTCGCAACGCCTGTTACGCCGTCGCTGCCGGCATCTACGACATGGTCCTTGTCGCAGGCGTGGAGAAGCTCAAGGACACCGGGTATACGGGCCTTGGCTCGCTGAACATCCTCCCCAACGCGAACGTCGAAACTCCTGCCGGGCCACCGGCGTCGTTCGCGATGTCGGCGACGGCTTATTTCCAGAAATATGGCCTGACGACGGAGAAGGGGAAAGAGTTCCTGGCGCAGATCGCGGTGAAGAATCACCACAACGGCAGCCTCAGCCCTAAGGCGCACTTCCAGAAGGAAATCACCCTGGAGCAGGCCCTTCGCTCGCCTGTCATCGCGTCGCCCCTGAGCCTCTTCGATTGCTGTGGCGTAAGCGACGGCGCGGCGGCGGCGATCATCACGCGCCCGGAGATCGCGAAGAGCATCCGCCACGACTATGTACTGGTCAAAGGCCTCGGCCTCGCCGTCGGCGGCGACCAGGGAATGCTGCAAGACGACTACGACTTCACCGCCTTCCCGGAGACGTACCACGCCGCCACCCAGGCATACCACGAGGCCGGAATCACCAACCCGCGCAAAGAGCTGAGCCTGGTGGAGCTGCACGATTGCTTCACCATCACTGAACTCATCACCTACGAAGACCTGCAACTCGCCCCGCGCGGCAAAGGCACGGCGGACGTGGCTAACGGCACGTTCACCCTCGAGGGCGAACTGCCGGTGAACCCCGACGGCGGACTGAAGTGCTTCGGCCATCCCATCGGCGCGAGCGGCATCCGGATGATTTACGAGACGTATAAGCAGCTCCAGGGCAAGGCGGGGCCCCGCCAGATCAAGGATGCGAAGCTGGGCCTGACCCACAGCCTGGGCGGCGTCCCCGGCTCCTTCGCGTGCGGCGTCTCCATCGTCGGCAGGGCGGACACGAAGTAGGACTGCTCTCTTGTCCTTTGTCCGCATTTAGCCCAGGCCGCGTCAGCCGTGCTATCCTTCCCGCATGATTGCGCGCCAGATTCATTCGTGGGCGCTCACGCCCACGGAGGCGATCGCTCTTCAGCGTGAGCTTGCATCAAAGGTTGTGCGAAAGAACCGCCTGCCGGAGCGCGTGCGCCGCATCGCAGGGACAGACGTATCAGGGGTCGATGCCGAGGGAAAGGTTCGCGCAGTTGTTGTGGTGCTGACCTATCCCGCGCTCACCGTCGTCGAAGTGGCGAGCGTGCAAGAGACACCCGCGTTTCCGTATGTGCCAGGGCTTCTTTCATTTCGCGAGACGCCTCTCCTATTGAAAGCATTCGAAAAACTGACGCACGCGCCGGACCTGCTGATGGTTGACGGCCAGGGGATAGCGCATCCGCGAAGGTTCGGCATCGCCTGTCACCTAGGTCTGCTGTTGGACGTTCCGGCCATCGGCTGCGGAAAGTCGATCCTCACCGGGCGCTATGGGAAGCTCGGCGAAAAGAAGGGCGCAATGGCGGCGCTTACGGACAAGGGCGAGACGATCGGCGCGGCGGTGCGCACACGCGATGGGGTAACGCCAGTCTACGTCTCACCGGGCCATCACATCGATCTGCCGACGGCAATCGCGTGGGTGACGGCGTGTGCGACGCAGTATCGCCTGCCTGAACCGACGCGGCTTGCGCACCAAACGGCGACGGCGCTGCTGAAGGGGCTAGGAAACCGGCTGTTCTAGCGTCGCGCGCGCAGCCCATCCATGAAGAGGCGCGCCAGGGATTCGCCCAGCTCTCGGGGCGAAAGCGCCCCGGATGGGTCGTACCACTCGTAGACCCAGTTCGTCATCCCCATGACGGAATGTGTCGCAAGACTGGCGTTCGTCGTTGCGAAGATCTTCTTCGCTATGCCCACAACGACCGCGTCGCGGATCAGCCTGCGATATTTTTGATGGAGCGTCGTGACGGCGCGGAGGCGGAGCGGCTCGAGGTGATGCCTGTCTTTCGTGAGGACTGCCACGACATCTGCGTGCTCGCAGGCAAACTCGACACGCCGCTGGACGGCAAAGGCGATCAACGCTTCGGGCTCGTTCGCGCTGATCTGCTCCATCTCCTCCGTCGTCTTCTTGAGGTAGGCGATCGCGACATCGGCGACGTGCTCCAGAATTTCCTGTTTGCGAGCGATGTGGTTGTAGAGCCCGCTCTTGTTCATGCCGACGAGAGAGGCGATATCGGCCATGCTCGTAGCCGCATAGCTTCTCTCTCGGAACTGCCGCGCTGCCTTTTCGATAATCTCTTGCCGGCGGCCAGTGAGTGAATGACCGTTCACAGGGGCCAGTTTGCTCTTTATCGCCAATGTCTCACATCCATCAGCATGTGGTTACACGATACTAATCGCAGTATATAGGATAGGGAATATCCAGACATTCCTCCTAATCTTGGTCTGCTTACCAAAAGATAGCAACCCTTCGCTCAATCATCAACCAAGGCCAGTAGACCGGATTGACATGCCTAGTAGGGAACGGTATAACTATCGCCACAAATGAACGCTCGTTCATGATGGAGGGACTTATGAGCCGCTTGCTGCGAAACTCCTTCGGCGCCGCTACAGTTCTCCTTGTACTGCTTCTCGTCGTCACTGCCTGCGGCGGCGACGATCCACCTACGGCAACTCCAACGTCCCGACCGCCAACGGCTGCGCCCACGCAGGCCCCGACTGCCGCTGCAACCTCCGCGCCAGCGGCTGCGCCAACGGCAACGCCCACACTCGCGCCGACGGCGACTCCAGCGCCCACTGCAACACCGAATCCGCAAATCCCCAGACGTTTGGATGGCAAGCGCGGGGGCACATTGAACCTTCGCGTGCTGAACCTTCCACGCTCCTGGGACACATACGACACCGTCGGCCAAGTGGACTTCCATAACCTCGGCCCGATGTTGAACAATCTCATCTGGCCCGATCCCTATGGCAATGGCTTCAGCCTCACTGGCGACCTGGCGCAGAGCTGGCAGGTTGCAAGCACAGGCGACACGATCACCTTTCAGCTCCGACCGGGCGTAAAGTTCCACGACGGCACGGCGTTCACATCGAAGGACGTTGCCTACAACCTCACGCGCGCATGGAAGCCGCGCGCGCCCACGATGACCTATTACCAGGCGCGCGTCAGCTCGATCCAGTCCATCGAAACCCCGGACGACCTCACGGTTCGGGTCAGGCTCGCTGCGCCGAGCAACGCTTTCTTACAGGGCATCGGCATGGCCGGCGTCCTCATGTATCCCTCATCGCAGCCCTTCCCAGAGCAATTGGACGCCTGGAAGAAGGCTCCCATAGGCACGGGGCCCTATCGCTACAAAGGCTCGACGGCGACGACGATGGAGTTCACACGGAACGACGCTTATCACGTCGCGGCCCTGCCCTACGCCGATAGCATCCTCTTCAACGTCATCGCCGATACGACACTGGCAGTCGCCGCCTTTCGCGCGGGGCGTCTCGACGCATCCAACTTCGACACGAGCGCGATCGAGATCTCGTACCAGGACTTGCAGCGCGAACACCGCTTCGTCACCAAAAAAGTGAACATCGGCCTCTACTTCTTGCATCCCGCGCAAAAGGCGCCCTGGACGAATCCGGCTGTCCGTCAGGCAGTCTCGCTTTTCCTCAACCGCCAGGAAATCATCGACGGCTGGCTCAAGGGTCTGGGCGACATGGCCGCCGCGCCGCTGATGCCGCCTGAGCTCGGCGGCCAGTGGGGCCTCTCCTCACGGGACATGCTCTCCCGCCCCGGCTTCTCCTCCGATAAGACGGCAGATCGCGCACGAGCGCGGCAATTGCTGACGCAGGCGGGCGTGAAGCCAGAGGAGGTCACGGTGAGCATCCTCGCGGCGCAGGGCGGCGACGGCCTCTATGGAGAAATCGTCGAGCGCAGCTTTGCGGCGATGGGATTCAAGACAAAGCTCGACCTTGTGGATCGCGCAAACCTAGTGCCGAAGCTGCTTCGGGGCGAGTTCGACTTTGCCGCGCGCGCCCAGGCCATCAGCTTCGATGACCCCTCGGACTATCCGTCGCTCTGGGTGCTGACAGGCGGCGGGCAGAACTACGGCAAGTGGTCGAACCCGCGCCTCGACGCGCTGTACGCGGAGCAAGACCGAACCCTTGATATCCCCCGGCGCAAGCAACTCTTGGCAGAGTTCCAAGAAATCATCCTGCAGGACAACTTCGTCATCCCCGAGTTCTATCGCTTCGGGTACATGGGCCACATGCCCTGGGTGAAGAACTATCCCTCGCTGCCGTTCTTGTTCTCGCCGTGGTACCGCTGGGAGCAAGTCTACCTGGAGCGTTAGGGAAGACAGCACCGACACACGACTTCGCACGAAAGGCCCATATGGCATATTCCACCTATGAGACACTGCTGCTCGACCGTGACGAGCACGGCATCGTGACGCTCACTCTCAACCGGCCCGAATCGCTTAACTCCGCCAGCCACAAGATGGTTGCCGAGGTCCCGAAGGCGATCTTGGAAGTCGGCGAAGACCTGGACGCGCGGGTGCTTGTCATCACGGGCGCAGGGCGCGGCTTTTCCTCAGGCCAGGATATGAAGGGCACGCCCCAAGAGGTTCCTGGGCTGCGCAAGCGCTACATGCCGCGCACGCCGGAAGACAACTTCGTCTTCGCGATCCGAAAGATCCCTCAGCCCGTCATCGCCGCAGTCAACGGCCCCGCCGTCGGCTGGGGACTATCGCTGGCGGCAGCGGCGGAACTGCGCATCGCCTCGGACAAGGCGCGATTCGGCGCGGTGTGGGTCACGCGCGGCCTGCCGCCGGAGGCGCAAGGCGGCTACCTTCTGCCGCAGATCATGCCCCTGCCGAAGGTCTTCGAGATGGTTTTCCTCGGGAAGATATTCGACGCGCAGGAGGCGAAAGAGGCTGGGCTTATCAATATCCTCGTGCCGCACAGCGAGTTGCAGGCGAAGACGCACGAGGTCGCGTTGAAGCTGGCGAAGGGGCCGCCGATCGCCCTCGCCATGGCAAAGCGCGCCATCTACATGGGCTTGCGCCAGGACCTCGACTCGTTCACCCAATACGAATCGCTGACCATGCGCATCGCCCTCCAGAGCGACGATCGCCTCGAAGGGATCCGCTCGTTCTTGGAAAAGCGGGAGCCGCGATTCAAAGGGGAGTGACGCATCTCTGCCACATGCGTTCGTCCTGACGGCCTCCCGCCTCTCGCACCAATCACATAAAAGCCGGCGCACTACCGGAAGCCTGCTCCTAGGAGACTCCCGTGGAATTCGAATTGCCGCAAGACGTGAAAGCGCTGCAGACTCTCACCCGGGAGGTTGTGCAGAAAGAGTGCATGCCCCTCGAGTCCAAATACCTCCCGCTGGACATGTACGAAGAGTACTTTCCGGAGGACGAGGCGCACTTGACGGAGGTGGCAAAGAAGTGCGGCCTGTGGGATGCGCACATCCCGAAAGAGTTTGGCGGCGGCGGCACAGGCTACCTGACAAACTTGGTTGTTCGCGAACAGCTCTACTACTCGGCGGTTATTCTGCCTCAGGCGGAAATCATCCCAAGCCTGTTCGAAGCAAACGCCTATCAGCAAGAGCGCTTCCTCTACCCCGTGCTGCGCGGCGAAAAGCTGAGCGCTTTCGCGCAGACGGAGCCGGACTCCGGCTCCGACCCGGGCAATTCGATGAAGACGCGGGCGGTGAAGCGCGGCGACACATGGGTCATCAACGGGCGCAAGATGTTCACCAGCTACTCAGGTGCCTGCGATTTTTGGCAGCTTCCCGCCGTCACAGACCCGGAGAAGCGCCAGCACGGCATCACGATGTTCCTGGTGGAAAAGGGCACGCCCGGGATCAGCTACAGAGAGATCCCCACGTGGCAGTACCGCCGCACCCCGAAGCGCGCCACCTATGAACTGTTCCTGGAAAACGTCGAGGTCCCGGAGAAAAATATCCTCGGCGACATCGGGCGCGGCTTCCAGCTCGGCCAAAAGTGGCTCACCGACTACCGCCTCATCCGGGGCGGCACGTCCCTCGGGCAGATGCAGCGCGCCTTCGATATCTGCGTCGACTGGGCGAAGCGGCGGCACAGCTTCGGCAAGCCTATCGCCACGCGCCAGGCGATCCAGTCCAAGATTGTGGAGATGCACATCGATATCCTTGCCCTTCGCGCCCTCTCCTACCAGGCAGCACGCGATGCCGACAACGGGAAAGACCTTCGCGAAGATGCCTCGCTCATCAAGCTTGTCGCGGCGCAGTGGGGCCACCATTGCCTCGACCACGCGATGCAGATCATGGGAGGCATCGGCCTGACCCTTGAACTGCCCATCGCGCGCTTCTACCGGTGGGTGCGCACGGCCCGCATCGTCGGCGGGACTGACGAGATGCATACAATGGTGCTGGCGCGGGAGATCCTCGGACGGGAATACGTCAACCCGTACACCAACACCTAGCGTTGGGGAAGGCCGCGCCCTGACAGGGCACAATGCAACCCTTCGCCGCAGCACGCATCCTCGATCTCACCCGGGGCGTCACGGGCCCCTATGCTACCAAGCTGCTCGCGAGCCTTGGCGCGAACGTCATCAAGGTAGAGCAGCCGCACAGCGGCGATCCTTCCAGAGCGATGGGCCCGTTCCCAAATGACACGCCGCACAGCGAAGCAAGCGGCCTCTTCCACTATCTCAACGCCGGCAAGAGGAGCGTCACGACAGAACTGAACAGCGCAACGGGCCGTTCGCTCATCGCGGCCTTGGCACAGTGGGCACACATCGTCGTCGAAGACTTTCCCCCGGGCCATCTCACAACGCTTGGCCTTGGCTTTGATCACCTCGCCGCCATGAATCCCTCCGTTATCCTCGCCTCCATCACCCCGTTCGGCCACACCGGGCCGTACAGCTCATTTGCCGCAACGGAGGGCGTGCTGGAGGCGATGGGCGGCACGATGATCGGCAACGGCACATCGGATAGAGAGCCGTATAAGTATCCGGAGCACGTCATGGAGTTCTACGCCGGTTCGGCAGTAGCGGTTGCGATTGCGGCTCCGCTCTACGGCGTGCTCTTCACCGGGACACATGCGCCCGTCCACCTCGATATGTCGGTGATGGAGAGCTACCTTGCCAGCGCAGACCGTCGCGCTGCGGCGCTCCTCGCCTATCAATACACAGGGGAACTGATGATGAAGCGCCGCCAGGTGGGAGAGCTGCGCGTCGGCCACGGCATCCGACGGTGCAAGGACGGCTACATCAGCATCCACGCAGGCGGGCCGCGTCTGCCGCGACTGCTTGCGATGCTTGGCGAAGAGTCAGGCAAGCAGTTGCCGACGATCGCCGAGGCACGAACCGAAGAGGGGCGCTCGCGTATCGAGGAGGTCTTGTGGCAATGGCTTGGCGAGCACACGCGCGATGAGGTGTGGGAGGCGGCGCTACGCCACAAAGTGCCTCTTGCGCCGGTACGCACACCGATGGACATCGCCGCGGCACGAAGGTCGCAAGACAAAAGCGTCACGCTGGAACTGCCTCCCTTCGAAGCCCGGCCTGGATATTGGTCGCACGCGCGCGGGCCGCGCCTGGGTGAACACAATCGTCTTGTGTATGGCGGCCTCTTGGGCATCACACCTGGCGAGCAGATGCTGCTGCGTCGGGCGGGGGTGATGTAACTCATGCCACCCGCGACATTTGCGCTGCCTCTGCGAAACGTCCGCGTTGTCGAACTGACGACAGTTTGGGCGGGGCCGTTCACCAGCTCCCTTCTGGCCGACTGGGGCGCTGAAGTCATACGCGTGGAGTCCACGCGGAACTTGCTCGGCGGGCGAGGGCCTGTTCTCGCGCCGAACGCCGCAATGGTCAACAGCCTGCGCGCCGGAGGAGAGTTCTACTTCGCCTACCCGAACTGGGAGGCGGGCGAACGCCCCTGGAACAGATGCGTCGTCTTTCAAGTCCACGGCAAAGATAAGCGCAGTGTGACCCTTGAGCTCACAGAACCAGAGGGAATGTCGGCCTTTGAAGATCTCCTCCTCACCTGCGATATGCTCGTCGTCAATCTTGCGCCCGATTCCCTCGACGCGCTGGGCCTCACCTATGAACGCCTTCGCCGTGTGAAGCCCGACCTCATCATGGTGCGCATCGCCGCCTTCGGACACACGGGCAAGGCGAAACAGGCGCGCGGGCTTGGGGCCGAGGCCGAGGCTCACGCAGGTTTCACCGCATTGCGCGGACATTCTGAAGTCGACTTGCTGTTCAAGGACAACGTCGCCTTCGCCGATGCCGCAGGCTCCATGAGCGCGGCGCTGGGCGCGATCTCAGCGCTGGTGCAGCGGGCGCAGGATGGCAAAGGGCAGTTGATAGACATCTCGCTGAGCGATGCCGTCGTTAGCCTCCTCGCCCCGGCCCTTCTCGATGCAGCGATGAACAATAGAGCGCAGACGCCTCTTGGCAACGCACACTCTGCGATGGCGCCCCACGGCTGTTACCCATGCAAAGGAGATGACCGTTGGCTCTTCATCGCCGTCCGCAATGATGGGGACTGGCGCAATCTCTGCGAGGCGATTGGACATCCTGCGTGGACGCGCGCGCAGGCTCTTCAAAGCGCCTTCGGCAGGCTGCGGAACAGGCAAACGATCGACGAACACCTGGCAGACTGGACGAGATCACACGACGCGCATGCGCTGATGTCTCTCCTGCAAGGGTGTGGCGTCCCCGCAGGCGTTCTCATGAACGAGCGCGACGTTGTGGAGAGTCCACACATCGCGGAGCGCGGCTTCTTTCTGCCGCTCCGCCATCGAGAGACCGGGAGCCACCTCTATCCCGGAACTTTTTGGAAATCCACTCCTCCCGTCACACGCATCGTGCGCGCGCCATGCGAGCTAGGGGAAGACAACGACTGGGTTTATAAAAATCTCCTGGGCGCGCTCGAAAGCACATACGCAGGCCTCCTCCGGCGAAAGCTCGTCGGGACGACGCCGCAAAGCTAGGCCGCCTTGCAGATAAACCATACGCCACATCTTCCCTTGACCGGCCACCTGCACTGCGCTATGTTCGCCAAACCCCTTTTGTTTCACCGAGGCAAGGATGCGTATGGGCCAGGCTAAGGCAGTCAAAAGACCACGTCGGAAAGACGCGGCGCGAACGGGCAGCGGCTGGCTGGACGGCCTGCGCGTTATCGAGGTGGCCCACGGCGTCGCAGGCCCCTTTTGTGGCGTGACGATGACACAGCTGGGCGCGCGCGTCATCAAAGTCGAACCGCCGGAAGGAGACCTCTCACGGCGGCTCGGGCCATTCCCAAAGGACATTCCACACCCTGAAAAGAGCGCCATCTTCCACACGCTCAATCGCGGCAAAGAGAGCATCACCCTCGATTTGCAAGCTGCCCGCGGAAGGCAAGCGTTGAAGAGACTCGTCTCAAACGCCGACGTCGTCATCAGCGATCATCGCCCTTCCGAGCGCACGGCTATCGGTCTAGACTTTGCGCCACTTCACGCTGACCATCCGCGCCTTACCCTCACCTCCATCACAACCTTTGGGCAGAAAGGCCCTTACGCCGAGTACAAGGGGTACGACGTCACGGCGAGCGCGGCTGGCGGCTTCAGCATCGGCGCAGGCCTTCCCGATAGAGAACCCCTCGCTGTGCCATACGACGTCTGCGACTTCCAAGGGGGCCAGGCCGCCTTCTGCGCCACGATGATGGCCCTTCTCGCCCGCGACTCCACCGGAGAAGGCCAGCATGTGGACATCGCCACCGAAGAAGTCCTCTCCTGCCTCCACATGGGCAACCTCGCCGTTACCTACATATATAGAGGCGTCGCAGGGATACGCGCAGGGCACCGAACGGGCCTGGGCATCTACCCGCGCACTATCCTGCCCTGCAAGGACGGCCACGTCTCCATCACCTTCCTTCGCCGCGAAGAGTGGTTCAAGTTTGTGGAGCTCATGGGCAATCCAGAATGGTCGAAGGAGCCTCGCTACCAAGACCTTCGGGCCATGTCGGAAAAGTACCCTGATGAAGCCGATGCGCAGCTTCTTCCCTGGCTCGCGCGCTATACCAAACAGGAAATCTTTGCGATGTGCCAGGAGCGCCATATCCCAGTCGCGCCTGTGCTCACCATCGACGAAGTAGCCACAAACCTGCACCTTCGCGCGCGCGGCCTTTTCAGCACATACACAGCCCCAGGCATGCCACACTTCGACGTGCCGCGTCTCCCCTGGCTCGCCAACGGCGAGGGCTTTGCTTCGACGCATCCCGCACCGCGATTAGGCCAGCATACGCAAAAGATCCTTCAAGAGTTCAAGGCCTGAGCGCCATGGCACAACAGGCATTAGAGCGCTATCGCATCCTTGACTTCGGAAGGGTGATGGCAGGCCCTTTGTGCGGCGGCATCCTTGCCGATATGGGCGCGGAGGTCATCAAGGTCGAATCGCGGGTGCACATGGAGACGGGCCGCCGTGGACGGCCTGTCGTCGGCGAAGATATCGCAGGCGGCGACATGGGGAAATGGCCGGAAATGCAGCCAGCCTTCCACACCCTCAATCGCAACAAGCTCAGCATCACACTCGACTTCACCAAGCCGAAGAGCATCGCGCTCCTCCGGCGGCTCGCTGCCATCTCCGACGTCGTCACCGAGAACTTTGCCCCTGGCGTGATGGACCGCCTTGGCCTTGGCTATCGCGAACTTTCCTCTGCAAATCCCTCCCTCGTCTACCTCGCCATGAGCGGCCCTGGCCAGACGGGCCCGCTGAAGCACATCGTCGGCTATGCAACGGCGAACCAGGCGCTGAGCGGCTTCAGCTCATTCCTCGGCTATGAAGACGGCAAGGTGCTTGGCACGATGCAGGCGGCCTACGCCGATGTCTCGGCTGCAATCTTTGGCGCGTCGGCCATCTGCGCGGCTCTCTTCCAGCGCAACCGCACCGGGCGCGGGAGCTACATCGACTTCTCCCAGTGGGAGAACCTTGTGAACGTCGAAGGCGCGCCCCTTGCTGACTACTTTCTGAATGGACGCATCGCGACCCCTCATGGAAATGAACACCAGACGCTTGCGCCTCATGGTAACTATCACTGCAAGGGCGCCGATAAGTGGATATCGATTGGCGTGGCAAACGAGGCAGAGTGGCGCGGGCTCTGCGAAGGGCTCACCCGTCCCGAGTGGGTCAATGACTCTCGTTTCGCGAATGCCCGACTTCGCAGGAAACATCGCCGTGAGCTCGATGCTTTCATCAACGAATCGACGGTCTCCTGGGAGGCGCGAGAGCTGACCCAACGCTTGCAGCAATATGGCGTGGCCGCAGCGCCCCTCGCGACGATAGAAGACCAGATCTTCGACCCGCACCACAAGGCGCGCGGCACTTTTTTGGAGGTCAACCATCCCTTGGTCGGCTACGAAGTCCAGCCTGGCTTCCCACTTCGCCTCAGCGCTACCCCAGGCTCCTATCGGCGCCATGCGCCCACTCTCGGCAACGGCAACAGCTACGTCTTTTGTGAACAGCTCGGTCTCTCGCCTGATGATCTGGACGCGCTCGCAACAGAAGGTGTTGTCGCATGAGCATGGTGAAACAACACAGCGGCCAAGCAGGAAAAAGCCCAGGCGCGCTGGACGGGCTGAAGGTGCTCGACCTGACGCAACATATCAGCGGCCCCTATTGCACCAAACTTCTCGCCGACTATGGCGCAGACGTTATCAAAATCGAAAAGCCGGAGGTTGGAGACATCGCTCGCCAGATGGGGCCGTTCCCCGGCAATCATCCGCATCGAGAAAAGAGCGGCCTCTTTCTCTATCTCAATACGAACAAACGCGGCATGGCGCTGAACTTGAAAATAGAGAAAGGGCGGCAACTGCTTTTACACCTTGCACGATGGGCTGACGTCGTCGTTGAAAGCTTCAAACCAGGGACGATGGAGCGCCTTGGGCTAGGCTATTCCTCCCTGGAAAAGGCAAATAAAAAGCTCGTTGTGGTCTCCATCTCCAACTTCGGCCAGTCTGGGCCATACCGCGACTCTCTCGCCTCGGAAATCATCGAACACGGCATGGGCGGCTCCCTTCGCGCCACGGGCATGCCTGACCGCGAACCGACGAAGTACGGCGCGCACGTCGCCCTTCAGCAGGCCGGCTCCATCGCCGCCGCCGCAGTGATGACAGCCCTTTTCGCGAGAGAGCGTCGCGGGCGCGGCGAACACGTCGACGTCTCTATCTTCGAAACACAGGCGGGCAGCCAGGACCGCCGCACTACGATGACGCTCGCCGCCCAGCACACCGGCTATGTCTTTCCCAGGCGTCCCATGCAGTTCGCCCTTGCCACCGGCACCTTCCCCTGCGCCGATGGCTACATCCACCTCTCCGGCAGCGCCGCGCGATTCCCCTACACGGTCAAGCTCATCGGTCGTGAGGAGCTGCTGCAGCATCCGACGTTTGGGCCGATGAGCAATCGCTCAGACCCGCGCATCGTCGAAGAGTTCAATCAGACGATCCTGCTGCCCTGGCTCATGCAGCACACGATGCAGGAGGTATGGCACATGGCCCAGGCTGTGGGGCTTGCCTGCGGGCCCATGTACACACCAAAGGATGTGATGAACGACAAAACCTTTCGCGCGCGCGGCGTCTGGGCGACGGTCGAACACCCGGAGGCCGGCACGGTTGTCATGCCCGGCAGGCCGTTCATCCTGCATCGCACGCCCTGGTCCCTGCGCCGCCCGGCGCCGACCCTCGGCCAGCACAATAAGGAAGTGCTCACGGACGCGCTACGCTACTCATCCGAAGAGGTCGCAAGGTTTCGCCGATTGGGTGTCATTTAGGAGACTCGATGTCTGAGCTCCCTCTCGCCGGCATCCGCATCCTCGATATGACGGGCCTCTGGGCCGGGCCATATGCCACGATGCTCCTCGCCGACTGGGGCGCAGAAGTGATCCGCGTCGAATCGACGCAGGTGAAACAGATGAATACGCGGGGGAACGTGGCGCGGCCCACGAAGGAGATGGTGCAGAAGGGCAAGCTCGTCTTCCATTACGCCTATCCGAATCTCGATCCAGGAAAGCGCCCCTGGAACCGCCATCCCAGCTTCAACGCCCACGCGCGCAACAAGCTCAGCATGACCGTGGACCTTCGCAGGCCGGAGGGCAAGGCCATCCTCCTCGACCTCGTTCGCATCGCCGACGTTCTCATCGAGAACAGCACGCCACGGCTGATCCAGAAACTCGGGCTGGAATACGACGTCCTATTGCGATACAACCCGCAGCTCATCATGGTGCGCATGCCTGGCTTTGGCCTCACCGGCTCGTATGCACGCTACCGCGCGCTGGGCACCCACACCGACGGCGTCACGGGCCACCACGCCATCATGGGTTACCCTGACGTTGACCCGACGATGCGCGGCGATACGACAGCCGCCGATGCCGCCGCAGGTTCAGCGAGCGCCTTCGCAACCCTGGCGGCATTGTGGCGGCGGCGACAGACGGGAGAGGCGCAGCTTGTCGAAGTGCCCCTGGTTGAAAACTTCCTGGGCTATATGGCAGAGCCGCTTATGGACTACACGATGAACGGCCACATCCAAGAGTCCATCGGCAATCGCGACCCGGTGATGGCGCCCCAGGGTTGCTACCGGTGCACAGGTAATGACCAGTGGCTCGTCTTGTCCATCGCCAAGGAGGCGCAATGGAAGGCCCTGTGCGATGTGATGGGCCAGCCTTCCCTTGCAAAAGATGCCCGCTTCGCAAGCGCCGCGGCCCGCAGGCTGAATCATGACGCCCTTGATGTCGTCATCAGCGATTGGACGCAAGACAAAGATTCCCGCCATCTGTTCACGGTCCTTCAAGCAAAAGGCGTCCCTGCCGGCCCTGTCCTCGATGAGTTCCAATTGCTGGAGGATCCGCAGCTCGCGGCGCGCGGCTTCTTTGAGGAGTTGCATCACACGGAGGCCGGGACATACAAGTATCATGGCCCTCTCTGGAAGCAGTCGGAGACGCCGAACCATCTGCGCCTTCCCCCATGTTCTCTTGGCGAGCACAATGAGTACGTCTACAAAGACTTGCTCTGCCTCTCGGATGCGCGGTATCAGGAGATGGAAGCGACAGGGCATATCGGCAGAGACTTTGTCGAAGGTATCGTCTGATGGGCTAAACGTCGAAACCTGAGGAGACACATCGATGAGCACATGGAAAGACCTCAAGACTGTCATCTATGAAAAGGATGGCCCCATCGCGCTCATCACCCTCAACCGCCCGGAGTCGCTCAACGCCTACGACATCCCCATGTGCCGTGAACTTACCCGCGTTTGGCTCGACTTCCGCGACGACCCAAAGCTCCAAGTCGCCATCCTTACCGGCAAGGGGCGCGCCTTTTGTGCAGGGGGCGACGTGAAAAGCCCGGAGAATGTCTTCAACGAAGCTGCGCGCAAAGAGCTTCGCACGTCCCACAAAGCGCTGAAAGCCTGGGAAGAAGGCGGCAAAGAGCCTGGCCCCGAGGTCCTTCGGCACCCGCCCTTCCCAACACCGCGCACGCGGTTCAACATCTGGAAGCCCATCATCGCAGCAGTCAATGGCTGGGCCGTCGCTGGCGGCTTTGCGATGGTGCTGAACTCGGACATCGTCGTCGCATCCGAGGAGGCGAAGTTCGGCATCACCCAGAGCAAGGTCGGCTTCATCTCGCCGCTCACCGGTGGCGCGACCGCCTTCCGCTACATGCCAAAAGCCGTCGCACTCTACATGACGCTCACGGGCCAGCCGGTCACCGCACACCAGGCGATGCAATGGGGCCTCTGCACCCACGTCGTCTCGCCCAAGGAATTGCTGCCAACCGCGCGCTCCATCGCTGACACCATCGTTCGGGATGTCTCGCCAACCTCTATCCGCGCCATGAAGGAGAGCTTCTATCGTGCCTTCTGGCGAGGCGCCGAGGAGGACATCAAGTTCTCCGCGAGCCTCATGAACCAGCGCGTCGTCGATAAAGGGAACTACGCCGAAGGGATGCGCGCCTTCGCCGAGCGCCGCACGCCGAAGTGGGAGGCTCCCTCGGAGGGACAAGACAAGAAACAGGCCACCGATAACGAAGAGGACAGCCGCTACTAGACACCGACGCGCCCTTCGCCCGAGGAGAAATGTCTATGGACTTCACTATCAGCGATGAACTGAAGATGCTGCGCGATCTGGCTCGGCAGTTCGTGGAAAAGGAACTCATCCCCCTCGAATCGGTCTACGTGCACCCGGAGCTGCCGGAGGAGCCTCGCCTCGCCCTGGAGAAGAAGGCCATCGCGCTTGGCCTCTGGGCGGCGGCGGCGCCTGCCACGTTTGGCGGCGGCGGAGTGAACAACCTCGGCATGGCAATTATCCACGAGGAGATGGGCAAGACCTGCCTCCGCTTCGAGCTTGGCAACCCTGCCAACTGGGCGATCCTCGCCCTCGGGACGCCACAACAGATCGAACGCTATCTCATCCCTACGATCAAGGGCGAACGCCACTCGATGATCGCTCTCACCGAGCCGAACGCCGGCTCCGATGCCGCCGCCATCGAAGCGACTGCCGTTCGCAACGGCGGCCATTTCGTCCTCAACGGCACGAAGGTCTTCTCCAGCAGGTGGGAACGCGCCGATTTCATGCTCACCTTCGCAAAGACAGCCCCGGAGAAAGGCCGCAATGGCGTCACCTGTTTCATCGTGGACAACAACACGCCTGGTGTGCGCCACGTCCGGTGGATCACCGTCTTGGGCGGACGCCGCACCAGCGAACTGCGGTTCGAAGATTGCCGCCTTCCCATGTCAGCCGTCCTTGGTGAAGTCGATAAGGGGTTCGACCTGATGCAGAAGCGCGTCGGCAACTCCCGGTTTGTCCTCTCATCGACTGCCATCGGCACGTCGGTACGCTGCCTCAAGATGGCCGCCGCCTACGCCAAGCACCGGCACACCTTCGGGCAGCCTCTCGCCTCGCGCCAGGCAGTGCAATGGATGCTCGCTGACTCTGCTATCGACATCCGTGCGGCGCGGCTTTTGGTCCACGACGCCGCCTGGCGAGCCGACAACGGCACAGGCACACGCACCGACGCCTCTATCTGCAAAGTCTTCGCCACGGAGATGGTCGGGCGCGTCGTCGATCGAGCGATCCAGATTCACGGCGGCATCGGCGTCACCCAAGACTTGCCCCTGGAGCGTTTCTATTCCCAGGTACGCACCCTGCGCATCGTCGAAGGCCCTTAGGAGATTCATCGCGCCACCGTGGCAAAGGCCATCCTGCGCGGCGAAAGCCTAGTGTAAGACAAGCTATGCGTTCGTCGCTCTCCTCAGGCCTCCGCTATAATTCCTTTCGCAATGCCCTTCAACAGCATCCTCAAACGCCTGCGGAGGCAGCCTCCTTCCGCAATCGCCATCGATGGGCCAGTCGCCTCCGGTAAGACTACGGTCGGCTTGAAAGTCGCGAAACGCCTCGGCTATAGACTTCTCGATACTGGCCTCATGTATCGCTCGGTGACCTTTCTTGCCATCGAGCAGAACGTCCCGCTGAGCGATGCCGCCGCTCTTGCCCGCATCGCCGAGAGTTTGCCGCTGCGCCTCGGCGAGATCGGGCCGGATGGCGCGCCCCCAAAGGTCTATCTCAACGACCGAGATGTGACCAGCGACCTTGTCACCCCTGCAGTCGATCGCGCCGTCTCGCAGGTCTCTGCCGTGCCAGGCGTCCGGCAGGCCCTCGTTCAGAAGCAGCGCGAGATGGCCCAGGCAGGCCGCATCATCATGATCGGGCGTGACATCGGCACCGTCGTCCTGCCGGATGCGCTGCTCAAGGTCTATCTGTTGGCCTCCGCTGAAGAGCGCGCACGGCGGCGCTATGAAGAGCGGCGTCAGCGCGGCGAACAGATCGCCTACGAGTCGGTTCTGGAAGACCTCAAGCGGCGCGACAAACTCGACAGCGAGAGAGCCACGTCGCCGCTGAAGCCAGCCAGCGACGCGCGCCACGTGGACACGGACGGGCGCTCCATCGACCAGGTTGTCGGCGCCATCTGCGCCCTCGCAGGCCAGCGATGAAGCGGCTCTACATCGCGGGCTACTACCGCTGCTTCATCATCATGGTGCGCACGCTTCTCTTCCTCTTCGCACGCTTTCGCGTCGCCGGCAAAGAGAACGTCCCACCCTATGGCCCGCTCATCATCGTCTCCAACCACATCAGCAACTTCGATCCACACGTCATCGGCACCGCGATCCCTCGCCGCGTGCGCACCGTCGCGAAGGTGGAACTCTTTCGCCATCCCTTGACCGCGCTTATCGTGCGGGGCTGCAACGCTATCCCCCTCAACCGCCAGGGCGTCGCCAAGGAGACCTTCGCGGAAATCATCGCCACTCTCGCGAGGGACGGCGCGGTCGGCCTCTTCCCTGAAGGCACGCGCTCGACCGGACAGCTGATGCGCCCAAAGCATGGCGTGACGACGATCGCCCTGAGGACAGGCGCGCCCATCCTCCCGGTCGCCATCACAGGAACGGAGAAAATCAGAAGCCCTCTCAGTCTTCTGCGGCGGCGCCAGGTACAGGTCACTATCGGACAGGCCTTTACCCTGCCCCATCTGGAAGGGAACATCGCCAAGCCGCAGCTTGCGGCGCTATCGGACATGGTGATGGAGCGCATCGCATCGCTCCTGCCTCCAGAATATCGCGGCGCCTACCCGCTCACGCCTCCTGTGAAGAAAGCGTAGCGAGCTTTCGCCGCAAAATGGACATCCTGCTGTAGTATGTAAGGACTCCCACACCTTCGCACCACTGGTCGCATAGAGGGCTCCTATGTGCGGCATCATCGGCTACGCCGGCAACAAGCTCGCTGTTCCCATCATCCTGAGCGGGCTCAAGCGGCTTGAATACCGGGGCTATGACAGCTCCGGTGTGGCTGTCCTTGAGCCGAACGGCGAACTGGTCATCCGCAAAGGCGAAGGGAAGCTCAGCCAGCTCATCGCGGTGATGGGCAACCCCGGCCAGGGGACACTTGGCATCGGCCACACGCGCTGGGCTACCCACGGCAAGCCGAACGAGGCGAACGCCCACCCGCACACGGACCAGCACGGCAACATCGCCGCCGTCCACAACGGCATCGTGGAGAACTACCGCGAGATCAAGGAACGCCTCCAGGGGCAAGGGCATCACTTCAAGTCGCAGACCGATTCCGAAGTCATCCCCCATCTCATCCAAAGCCTGATGGAGAAGGGGGACTCCTTCGAAGAGGCAGTGCGCAAGGCGGCGGCTCAGCTCCACGGGGCACACGCCATCGTCGTCATCAACGCCAAAGAGCCCGGGAAGATCATCGGCGTACGCATCGGCCACGCTGGCGGCCTTGTCGTCGGCTATGCCCACGGAGAGATGTATCTCGCCAGCGACCTCACGGCCATCGCCCCGCAGATAAAAGAGGCAGCCTATCTGCACGATGGCGAGATGGCGGTTATCACTCCCGCGTCGGCGCGCTTTGTCCGGCTCGATGGCACGCCGGTGGCGAAAGAACCCCAAGCCGTCACCCACGACCCGGTCTCGGCGGCAAAGGGCCAGTACCGCCACTTCATGCTCAAGGAAATCATGGAGCAGCCCGAGACGCTCATGAGCGCCCTTCGCGACCGCATCGATTTCCAGTCGTCCAAAGTTACCCTCCCCGGCTTTCCCTTCAAGCAGGCCCAGATCAAAGCCATCGACCGCGCGGTGCTCCTTGGCATGGGCACCAGCCTTCACGCCGCCCAGATAGGCGGGCGGATGATCGAGCGGCTGGCGCGCATCCCCTGCGAAGTGGAGAACGCCTCAGAGTTTCGCTACCGCGACGCTATCCTTGGCCCCAACACCCTGGTCATCTCCGTCACGCAGTCGGGTGAGACCGTCGATACCCTTGTGGCGATGGCTGAGGCGAAGATCAAAGGCGCACCGCAGATCGCCGTCACAAACGTCGCCGGCTCCGAGGCAACGCGCAAAGCCGACTACTCCCTGCTCATCAACGCCGGGCCGGAGATCGCGGTGGCGAGCACCAAGACCTTTATCGGCTCCGTCGCCTGCCTCTACCTGTTGGGCCTTACCCTGGGCGAAATGCGCGGTATCCTGAGCAAGGAGTCCATCCGCCAGCACATAGATCACCTTGTGAAGCTGCCCGAACAGCTTGGCGAAGTGCTGCAATTAGCGCCCCAGGTGGAAATGATCGCCAGAGACCTGGCCAAGAAGCCAAACTTCCTCATCCTCGGCCGTGGCATCAACTTCCCCGTCGCTATGGAAGGTGCGCTGAAACTCAAAGAGGTCAGCTATATCCACGCCGAGGGCTACCAGGCTGGCGAGATGAAACACGGTCCCATCGCCCTCATCGACGAGCATATGCCCGTCCTGGCGATTGCGCCCAAAGACAGACTTTATGACAAGATGATGAGCAATATAGAAGAGGTGCGCGCCCGCGAGGGACGGCTCATCGCCATTGCAACCAAAGGCGATGAATCTATTGGCGAGAAGGTTAAAGATGTGGTATTTCTACCAGAGGTTACCGAGTTGCTCTCGCCGCTTCTCACAGTTGCCCCTTTGCAGTTGCTGGCATACTATATCGCCGTGAGGCGGGGCGCCGACGTTGATCAGCCTCGAAACCTTGCCAAGACTGTCACCGTCGAGTGACGCCTGATACCCAAGGAGGAGTCTATGCCGAAGGCGAAGAAAAAGAAGGCCGTTGCGAAGAAGGCTGTGGCCAAGAAGGCCGTGGTTAAGAAGACCGCTGTGAAAAAGGCTGCGCCAAAGAAAAAGGCGCCAGCCAAGAAAGCTCCTGCAAAGAAGGCTCCGGCTAAGAAGGCCGTAGTCAAGAAAGCGCCGCCAAAGAAGGCCGCTCCCAAGGCCAAAGCTGTTGCTCCTAAGGCCGCGCCAAAGAAGGCTGCTCCTGTCAAAGCCGCCGCTCCGAAAGCTGCGCCAAAGAAAGCCTGGGGCATTGAAGTATGGCCGAAGGATGGCAAGTTCGGCATCTATCTCAATGCCGGCGAGAGCAAGGTCGTTCGCATCAACTCCCCCTATTGGTTCCCGCCGCCTCCCGCCTGGCAGTTCCTCACACCGGAAGTTAATATGACGCTCCTCGCCATCCGCGAGATGGCTGGCAAGCAGGCGCTCGTCAGCAACGCCGAGTCGGTGCAATGGACCTCGATTCCCCTGCTCGACTAGCCGCTTTCGCCTGAAACGCCGTGTGCACGCGGGGACAGGTGTCCCCGCTTCCTTTTTTTCGCAAAGCATTGCGTGGGAGCAGCGCCGTGGCCGACTATCTGAAGCCCGTTCCGACTGCGGATGTCGAAACAAAGCCCTACTGGGAGGGCTGCAAGCGCCACGAGCTTCTTCTGCCCTGGTGCAAGCATTGCAAGGACTATTTCTTCCCGCCGCAGGCCATCTGCCCCCACTGCCTCAAGGCCGATATCGAATGGCGCAAGGCGTCAGGGAAGGGTGTCGTCTACAGCATGTCCGTCGTGCACCAGAACAAGTCCCCGGGCTTCCGCGAACAGGGCCCTTATGTGCTGGCCTACGTGACGCTCGATGAGGGCGTGCAGATGCTCACCAACGTCCTGGCAAACGACCCCTACGCTGTGAAGATAGGCACGCCGGTGGAGGTGACCTTTGAGGATGCGACGCCTGAGGTCAGCATCCCGAAGTTCACGGTTCGGAAGTAGGGGCGCGTGCTCCGCGCCCTGAGTCTGTTTGGAGTTACCCCTCCAACAGCCTCTGGAAGCGCGCCTCGCTCTTATAGGGGCCAACCACGCCAAGCAGCGCCCGCTCTCGAGTCAGCAACTTTTTCGCGACACGCTGAACGTCGTCCGCCGTCACCTTGTCGATATTCTCGACGGTGTCGTCCATCGTTTTGATTTCGCCGCGCAGCGTCTCCTGCACACCGTGCCAGGCCGCCATGCTGCGCGTATCCTCGGTCTGCAGGAGGAGCCGCCCCTTCGTCATCTCCTTCGCCTTCTTCATCTCGTCGTTCGTCACACCGGCGATCACACCATCCACTTGGGCGAGGATGCCCGTGACCGCCTCGTCGATGCTTTTCGCATCCACGCCGGCATAGACCGTCACAGCCCCAGTGTCCATGAAGTGGCTGACATAGCTGAAGACCTCATAGCAAAGGCTTCGATTCTCCCGGAGGTCGATGAAGAGCCTGCTGCTCATGCCATCGCCGAGGATATTGTTGAGAACGTCCAGGGCGTAACGGTCCGGGTGCGTCGCGGAGAGGCCGTGGTACGAGATGCACAGATGCGCCTGCTCCGTCTTCTGCTTGCGCACGCCCACGCGGGGGCTCTTCTTTCCGTTCACCGCAGGGAACCACGCCCGTGGTTTTGTTCGTTTCCAAGCCTCGAAGCGGCGCTGCATCGTCAGCACGATCTCCTCATGCTCGAAGGCGCCCGCGACCGCCACCACGGCGTTGTTCGGCGCGTACTGCGTCCCTCTGTAGTGCAGCATCTGCCTGCGCGTCAGCTTGCTGACAGCCTCTTTCGTCCCTCCGGCGTCACGCCCCAGTGGCTGGTCCGGCCAGAGCAAGTCGTCGATCAGCATGTCGACGCGCTGCTGTGGCGAATCGTTGATGGAGTTGATCTCCTCCAAGATGACCTTCCGCTCGCCTTCGATGTCCTTCGCCCGCAGGAGCGAGTTGAGGAGCATGTCGCTGAGGAGGTCGACGGTCATCTCGAATGCCGGCTTTGGGACCTTCGCCCAGTAGGATGTCAGTTCGCTATCGGTGCCGGCGTTCAGGTACCCGCCGACTCTCTCGATCGTCTCTGAGATCTGCTGTGGCACAGGCCGGTTCTTGGTGCCCTTGAAGTGCATATGCTCGATGAAATGGGAGATGCCCGCCTCTTCCTTCTTCTCATAGCGCGACCCTGTGCCGACGAAGATCGCCACCGTGGCTGAGCGAACGTGGGACATGGGCACGGTGATGACGCGCAGGCCGTTGGGCAGCGTCGATTTCTGATACAGGCCATTGAGATGTCGAACGGGCATAGCAGTTAGTCCTTTAGCCAAACAACGTCGCCGCACAGGTCATGCCTATGCTGGCGGCTCTCGAAGTCGCGGAACTGCGCCTTCTCCCGAGAAAGCACTGTAGTGCGCCCGTGCCCTGGGTAGACGGCAACATCGTCGGGAAGCGTAAAGATGCGCTCCTTCAGCGAACCGACAAGCTGCTTGAACGCCTCAGCGCTCCAGGTCTTGCCGGGGCCGTTTGGAAAGAGCGTATCGCCCGAGATCAGCTGGTTCTGCCAGAGAAGACACGTACCGCCGGTCGTGTGACCTGGGACGTGGATGGTGCGCAGCGTCACCTGGCCAAAGGTGATGGTCCCTTCGTGCTGAAAGCGGCGCTCTGGCGGCGTCGGCAACTGGCCCGCCTCTGACTCGTGGACCCAGACGGGCGCATTCGTCGCCCGCCTGATCTCCTGGTGGCCCGTGACGTGGTCGCCGTGGCAATGGGTCATGAGGATGGCCTTGACCATGGTCCCCTTCGCCAGCGCCAGCGCCTTCTCCGGCTCGGCAGGCGTATCGACGATGACGCTCTCTCCAGTCTTTGGGCAGACCAAGACATAGCAATTGTTGTCGTACGGCCCGCAGGAGACCTGCCGGACTTCAAGGCTTGGCGATGAGAAGATGACGGTCAAGAGCTTCCTTTCGGCGTGGACAACCCAGCATAGCATGTCCCTGCTCGACGCCTCTTCTCTCCTTCACATACAATGGTGTTTCCTGAAGAAAGCAAGCTGTACGCTATCCATGTCCTCCACCACATCTCCCTCCAAAAAACGTGCCGTCATCTTTGACATGGATGGCGTCATCACCGATAGCGAACCTTTCTACGCCGAGGCCATCAACGTCGTCTTGGCGAGCCACGGCCATGTCCTCACGCACGATGACCATCGCGCCATAATGGGCAGCAGCATCGACTACACGTGGGAGTACGTTATCGGCCGCTTCAAGCTAGGCGGCGACGTTGCCCAGTGGAAGCGCCAGTACGACAAGGCTGTGGTGGATATCCTGAAGGTCAAACCGGAGCCATCGTCTGGCCTCTACTGGCTCCTTGACGAATTGGAGAGGCGGAAGGTGCGCATCGCCCTCGCCACCTCGTCCCAACTCAACTGGGCGCAGGCCATCACGCGCAAGCTGAACGTGGAAGGCCGCTTTAGCATCATTGCCACCGCCGATATGGTCCCGCACGCCAAGCCCGCGCCTGACCTTTATCTCTTCGCCGCCAAGAAGCTGGGCATCCCTGTGGCTGACTGCATCGCCATCGAAGACTCCCCTCGCGGTATCGGTTCGGCCAAGGCGGCGAATATCACCACTATCGCCATCCGCACGCCCCACACCGCCGGAATGGATATCTCCAAGGCCGACCACGTGATCGCCACCCTTCGCGACTTCGACTTCTCCTGGCTCGGCTAGGCGGTCACAGGCCTTTCAAATCTCGCCGGTGATATAATCCCTCTTCCAGGGTAGTGACATTCAATCAAGGCCTGCGCGCGCAGGCGCCCCTGAAGGAAAGGTAGCCTGAACAGATATGAGCTGGGTAAAGACGTTCAGCTTGATCATCGTCCTGACCGTGCTCGTTATCGTCGCCGGCGCTGCCTTCGGCCCCCAAGGCCTGATCATCGCCGCCATCTTCGCCGGACTGATGAACATCTTCGGCTTCTGGTTCGGCGATAAGCTCGCCCTCACGATGGCTGGCGCGAAGCCGGTCACCGAGAAGGAAGAGCCTCGCCTCCACGCCTTGATCGCCGACGTGGCGCGCCTGGCGAACTTGCCCAAGCCCCGGGTCTACCTCATCACCAACGATTCGCCCAACGCCTTTGCCACTGGCCGCAGCCCCAGCCACTCCGTCGTCGCCGTGACCACAGGCATCCGCACCCTCCTCAACGAGGAAGAGTTGCGCGGCGTCATCGCCCACGAGATGGCCCACATCAAGAACCGCGACATGCTGGTGATGACCACCGTCGCAGTGCTGGCGGGTATCATCGCCTTCCTTGCCACCATGGCCCAGTGGTCCCTCCTCCTTGGCGGCGGCCGGCGCGATAGCCGCGGGGGCGGCAACGCCATCGGCATCGTCGCCCTCATCGCCTCCATCATCCTGCTCCCGCTGATGGCGTCTCTCATTCGCTTCGCCATCTCGCGAACGCGGGAGTACGCCGCCGACGACGCAGGCGCGAAAATCATCCGCAATCCGCAAGCCCTTGCCAACGGCCTGGAAAAGCTCGGCAGCTTCGTGAGCCGCAAGCCCATGAAGGCCTCCGCCGCCAACGAGGCGATGGCCCACATGTACATCGTCAACCCCCTTGGCGCGGCTGAGATGCACGCCAAAGAGAGTGGCGGCGGCATGGTGAACCTCTTCTCCACGCACCCGCCCATCCAGGAGCGCGTTCGCCGCCTGCGGGCCTTGGTCTTGTACTAAGCCAAACGTCGCATCGTTCTGAGCAGGCGGCCCCGATGAATCGGGGCCGCCCTTTTTGTATCTTAGCCGCATCAGAAAGGCCCCCTTCCCCATGCTATAATCCCCCGGCTGTCCAACACCCATTTTCCCGCCGCGCCGCGCGGCATCATTTGGAGGTGGCTCATGCCTATCGTCAGAGTGGAGATGTGGACCGGACGCACCCACGAACAGAAGGCCGAACTGGCCAAGGAAATCACCGACGCCGTCGTCCGCATTGCCAAAACCTCAGCCGACCACACCATCGTCATCTTCGACGACATCGATAAGTCGAACTGGGCCGAAGGCGGCATCCTCGCCTCCGACCACAAATAACCCTACACACCGCCTATGCGCCTCCACGGTAAAGCTACCATCATCACCGGCGCAGCCGACGGCATCGGCCGCGGCATCGCCATCAAGTTCGCCCAAGAGGGCGCCGATTCGCTCCTCGTTGACCTAAACAAAGCTGGCGTCGAAGAGACGGCGCGCCTCGCCGGTGCGCATGGCTACACGCCAAAGACGATGGTCGCCGATATAAGCGACCGCACGCTCCAAGGAAAAATCATTCAGCGCGCCATCGATGAGTTCGGCGTCCTGGATATCCTCGTTAACAACGCCGGCGTCGTCTTCGTCGCCCCCTTCGCCGAGTTCCCCACCGATAAGCTCCACCGCATCATGGAGGTCAACCTCAAGGCCCCCTTCCTCCTCTCCCAACATGCGGCGCGCTACTGGATTGAAGCGAAGCGGCCCGGGCGCATCGTCAGCACAAGCTCCATCAACGCCGAATCGGTGCAGGCGAACTCCGTTGCATACAGCGCATCCAAAGGCGCGCTTCGCATGCTCACCAAGGCCATGGCCTTCGACCTCGGCCCTCACGGCATCACCTGCAATGCCGTGGGCCCAGGCCATACCCGCACAGGCATGACGCGGCCCGGCCACGCCGCCGACCCGACCCGCGAAGCGAAGAGCGCCGCCGTCATCCCGCTTCGGCGCATCGGCGAGCCTCAAGATATCGCAAACGCCGTCGCCTTCCTCGCCTCCAGCGAGGCATCCTACGTCACGGGGCAAACGATTTACGTGGAAGGCGGACGCATCATTTGGGCGTAGCGCCTGCAATGAGAAACTCGCTATGAGACTTCAAGGCAAAATCGCAATCATCACGGGTGCCGCCGACGGCATCGGCAGAGGCGCAGCCATCAAGTTCGCCAAAGAGGGCGCCGACTCCCTGCTCGTTGATATCAACGAGGCTGGGCTGAAGGAGACTGCCGCCGCGGTGGCGAAACTGGGGCGCAAGGCCACGATCCTCGTGCAAGATGTCGCCGCGCCTGATGCCGCCGAGAGAATCGTCAAGCGCGCTATCGCCGATTTCGGCAGGCTGGATATCCTCGTCAACAACGCCGGTATCTCCACGGGGGGCTTCTTCACCGACATCCCGCCGGAGACCCTTGATCGAGTCATCGCCGTCAACCTCATCGCGCCGTTCCTCATCTCCCAAGCGGCGGCACGCCACTGGCTCGCGACCAAAACCGTAGGGCGCATCGTCAGCACCTCCTCCATCAACGCGGAGACGGTGCAAGGCAACTCCACGGCATACTGCGCCTCTAAAGGTGGCGTTCGCACCTTCACCAGAGGCGCTGCCGTTGACCTTGGCCCCCATCAAATCACTGTGAATGCCGTTGGCCCTGGGCACACCATCACCGGCATGACCCGCAAGCACATGGGAACCCAGTGGGAACTCGACGGCATCGAGCGTGCCGCCCTGAAGCGTCTTGGAACGCCCGAAGACATCGCCAACGCTATGGCCTTCCTCGCCTCCGATGAGGCCTCGTACATCACAGGCCAAACCATCTACGTCGAGGGCGGCCGAACCATCCAGCCGCCAATCACTCCTCCCTAACTCCGTCTATTCCTACGTTCCTGACTTCCTTGCCCCTTCTCTCCCTCTCCTTGCTCCCTCTAACCCTCTCGCCTATAATCCACGCATCGCTCACTTAGGTATCGATTCTCCAGGGGTACCTTGCGCTATAACATCATCTCCGCCGACTCTCATGTCATTGAGCCGCCCGACCTTTGGGTCAAAGGGCTGGAGGCCAAGTACCAGTCGCGCGCGCCGCGTCTCGCTCATGATACGGACAGCGACCGCTGGGTCTGCGCCGATGCCGTCATGCCGCCGGTAGGCGCACTAGCAGGCGTTGCGCGAACGATTGAGGAGAAGGGCAAGAGCGGGCGCTACGAGACCGATGTGCCCAAGGGCGGCTACGACCCGGACCCGCGGCTAGCCGATATGGCGAAGGACGGCGTTGATGCGGAGGTCGTCTACCCGACGGTGGCCCTGCGTATGTTCGGCATGAGCGATGGCGACCTACAAAGCGCCTTCTTCCGGGCCTACAACTCCTGGCTTGCCGCCTATTGCAGCAGCCACCCGGAGCAACTGAAGGGCATCGGGCTTATCAGCATGCACAACATCGAGTCGGCGATCTCGGAATTGCGGCGCTGCAAAGAGATTGGCTTGGCTGGCGGTCTTGTTCTCCTGGAAGGTTCGCGCTTTCACGAGCCCCAGTACGAGCCATTCTGGGCCGCCGCCGAACAGCTCGATATGCCCATCGGCATGCACGTCGCCACCGGCGTCACCACCCGCGAGCTCTCCCTCGTCGAGCACACCGTCCACTCGGTGCACTCTCAGCGCGTCATCGCCGCACTCGTCTACTCCGGCCTCTTCGACCGCCATCCGAATCTGAAGCTCGTCTCCGTCGAAGCCGAGATCGGCTGGGCCGCCTATCTCATCGAGCGCATGGACCTCTTCTACAAGACCCTCAAGAACGTCCGGAAGCGCGAGATGCTCTGCTCCCGCCTGCCGAGCGAGACCTTTCACCAAAGCATCTTCTTCACCTTCATGCGCGACCGCTCCGGCATCCTCGCCCGCCAGGTCATCGGCCCGCGCAACATCATGTGGTCAAGCGACTATCCCCACCACGGCAGCACCTGGCCCCATTCGCGGGAGGCCATCGCCGAGCAGATGCGCGGCCTCCCGGCGAACGAGGCGCGCCAGATGGTCTGTGAGAATGCCGCGAAACTCTACGGCTTCAGCATGTCCTGATAGAGAGGAGTCCCATGCCGGCCAAACTTAAGCTCATCGATTCAGACGCCCATGTGATCGAACCGCCTAACCTGTGGGCTGACTATACCGAGAAGAAGTACCTCGCCAAGGCGCCGCGCGTCGTCAGCGATAACGGCTCCGACCGCTGGCTCTGCGAAGGGGTGAAGATGCACTCTACCCGCGAGCTTGTCGGCGTTACCCGCGACTTCACGGACCGCCGCCAGACAGGAAAATACGGCACGGACATCGTGAAGAGCGGCTATCTTCCCGGCGAGCGCCTCAAAGATATGGCGAAGGACGGCGTCTGGGCAGAGGTCGTCTATCCCACGGTTGCCCTGCGCCTCTTCATGCTCAAGGATGCCTCCCTCAAAGCCGCCCTCTTTCGCGCCTACAACTCCTGGATCGCCGACTTCTGCAAGGCGCATCCCAATCGTCTAAAGGGCCTCGGTTGCCTGGCGATGGAGGACGTGGCAGGCGCGGTGAAAGAATTGGAGCGATGCAAAAAGCTCGGCCTCATCGGCGGCCTTATCATCCTGGAAGGCATGCAGCATGAAGACGCGCGCTATCACCCCCTGTGGAAGGCCTCCCGGGACTTGGACATGCCCATCAGCATGCACGTGGAGACGGGCAACGTGATGTCCACCAACACCCGAGTGGACCTCATCACCTACGCCACGCACATCCAGAAAGCCCTCGCCTCGATGGTCTATAGCGGCCTCTTCGATAGGTTCCCCAAGTTCAAGCTCGTCTCCGTGGAGAGCGACGCCGGTTGGGCGGGCTACTTCATCGAGCGCATGGACTTCTTCTATAACCTCCACGGCTCCAGGCGCAAGGAGCGCGGCATCATGTGCGCCCGCCCGCCCAGCGAGATATTCCACGACAGCATTTACTACACCTTCATCACCGACCTCTCCGGCGTTGCCGCTCGAAAAATCGTCGGCGTCAACAATATCCTCTGGTCCAGCGACTTCCCCCACTCCGGAAGCACATGGCCTCACTCCCAAGCCTCCGCCGCCAAGCACGTCGCGGGCGTGCCCAAAGCCGACGCCGATAAGATTTTGTGGAAGAACACCGCCCGCCTCTACGGCTTCAGCATGTCGTAAGCTAGAGGTTGCCCCCAAAGTTCCTAAATCCATATCTCCCCGAGGACACCATGCGCTTTTTTGTCTTTCACATCGTGCAAAGCTCCGGCGCGCACACAGACGCCGAGGTCTATCGGAAAGAGATCGACCTGATGGTGGAGGCCGAGAAGCTCGGCTATGACGCCGTCTGGATCGCCGAGCACCACTTCAACTCCTACTGGAGCATCACGCCGGAGCCGCTGCTCTTGGCCGCCCACGTGGCCGCCCGCACAACGCGCATCCGCATCGGCAGCGCCGCCAACATCGTCAGCATGCCCCACCCGATGCGCGTCGCCGAAACAGGCGCCATGCTGGACATCGTCTCCAACGGCCGCGCCGATATCGGCTTCGCCAAAGGCTTCGGCCCCCGGGAATTCGCCGGCTATGGCATCAGCATGGCTGAGCTGAACGACCGCTTCCGCGAGGGCCTCGAAATCACGATGCAGGCCTGGACGCAGCCGGAGTTCTCCTACACAGGCAAACACTACAGCGTCCCCAAAATCTCTCTGCGCCCTCGCCCGCTCACCAAGCCCCACCCCAAGGCATGGATCGCCACCACAGGCAGTCCCGAAACACTGCGCCTTGCTGCGCGCTATCGCCTGCCCTTCTACTTCGGCGCGCGTGACCAGGCCCAGCTCGAAAAGATCCGCGCTGCCTTCTTCGAGCAGGCCCGCGCCGAAAGCCTCTCGGACTCCGATGCGCAAAACGTTTGGGGGCAGACAGCCGTCATCCAGCACGTCCACATCTCCCACAACCATGACGAGGCCTACGCTGAAGCCTGGGCCGGCATGCAAGGCACAAAGGCCTCCCTCGGCGCGCTCGGCGTCCAGCCGGCCCCAGGCGAACCGACGGGCCTTGGGCCATCCTGGTCGGCGCCTCCGCTCGAACAGAGCAAGGCGCTGGAGCACTACTGGAACGATGCGATCGCCGGTGAGCCCGGGCGCGCCTTGCAACGGGTGCAACAACTCAAGGCCATCGGCGTGAACAACCTGCTCTTGAGTTTCAGCTTCGGCGGCCTCCCTCATGACAAGGCGCGCCGCTCCATGGAGCTCTTTGCGCGGAACGTGATGCCCCAAATCCGGTAGTGTGCTACACTTTGTCCGAAATATTTCGCTTCGGACAGAGGCGCTCCACCCACCCAAAGCACACAAAATAGGCGCATCACGCCGCATCAATACATCACACGAGCAATCAGTAACGGAATTCCATCTTGACACCCCTATACCCCTATGCTAAATTGCTCACCACTTGTGGACTTCTGGGCCGCTAGCTCAACGGTAGAGCAAGTGACTCTTAATCACTAGGTTACAGGTTCGAAACCTGTGCGGCTCACCAGCTTTCCATAGGTGCGGCGCCTCTTGCTCCATCGGGCGCGGGGGAAGTGTCGGAATTGGCAGACGAGCAAGACTTAGGATCTTGTGCCGCAAGGCGTAGGAGTTCGAGTCTCCTCTTCCCCACCAGGTGGTGGAAAAGAACTCGAACGGGTACGAGTGCGCCCGAATGCCGCACGGACCGACTGCATCTTTATATCGAGAGGGGGCCGGAGTGACGACAAACGGGACAGATAAGCTCCTGCTAGATGTCCAGGACCTGCGTACCCATTTCTTCACCCAATCAGGCGTGGTGAAGGCTGTTGACGGCGTGAACTGGCAACTCGCTGAAGGCGAAACCCTTGCGCTGGTGGGCGAAAGCGGCTCCGGCAAGAGCGTCAGCGCTCTCACTGTGATGCGCCTCATCCCTTCCCCCCCTGGCAAGATCGTCAGCGGGAAGATCCTCTTCCAAGGCCACGACATCCTGCAGATGAGCCAGAAGGAGATTCGGGCCATCCGCGGGAACAAGATTGCCATGGTCTTCCAAGAGCCTATGACCTCCTTGAACCCCGTCCTCACTATCCGCCGCCAGCTTACCGAGACGCTGGAGCTCCACCTCAAGATGAACAAAAAGGCGGCCAAGGACCGCGCCGTCGAGCTCCTCCTGATGGTCGGCATCCCGGATGCCGCCCGCCGGGTGGATGATTACCCCCACCAGTTCAGCGGCGGCATGCGCCAGCGCGTCATGATCGCCATCGCCCTCGCCTGCGACCCCAAGCTCATCATCGCCGACGAGCCCACCACCGCTCTCGACGTGACCATCCAGGCCCAGGTGCTTGAAGTCATCAAGGACCTCTCGGAACGCTTCAACACCGCCATCATGATCATCACCCACAACCTCGGCATCGTCGCCCGCTTTGCCCACCGCGTGAACGTGATGTATGCCGGTCACATCATCGAGACTGCCTCCGCCAAGGACACCTACGGCAACCCGGCGCACCCCTACACGCTAGGCCTCCTCCAGTCCGTTCCCCGCCTCGATGAGCCTCGCAAGAGCCGCCTCGTCCCCATCGAAGGCTCGCCCCCTGACCTGACCAACCTGCCCAAAGGCTGCCCCTTCCGTCCGCGCTGCACCTTCGCCATCGACCGCTGCGCCGAGGAGAATCCCCCGCTCATGCTCGTCGGCGAAAAGCACTGGGCTGCCTGTTGGGTTGACGTGAAGACAAGGAGGCCCCGACCGTGACCACCCAAGCGCCACCCCGTCCGGCCGCAACCGCCCGCGACTCCGGCAAGACCAAGCTCGGCGAGACCATGCTTGATGTGCGCAACCTCAAGATGTACTTTCCTGTCCACCAGGGCATCGTCATCCAGAAGAAAGTCGCCGATGTGAAGGCCGTCGACGGAATATCGTTCTACATCAAGAAGGGCGAAACCCTCGGCCTCGTCGGCGAAAGCGGCTGCGGCAAGACCACCACAGGCCGCGCCGTCCTCCAGCTGCACCGCCCCACCGCCGGCGAAGTCCTCTTCGAAGGGACCGACCTGACCAAGCTGAACAGTAAACAGATGCGGACTCTCCGCCGCCAGATGCAGATCATCTTCCAAGACCCTTATGGCTCTCTCAACCCCCGCATGACCGCCGGAGGCATCATCGGCGAGCCTCTCGTCATCCACGGCCTGGCCGCCTCCAAGAAAGATCGCCTCGACCGGGTTGCCGAGCTTCTCACCACCGTCGGCCTTGCCCCCTATATGCGCGACCGCTACCCTCACGAGTTCAGCGGCGGCCAGCGTCAGCGCATCGGCATAGCCCGTGCCCTCGCCGTCGACCCCGGCTTTATCGTCTGCGACGAGCCCGTCTCTGCCCTCGACGTCTCCATCCAAGCCCAGGTCATCAACCTCCTCGAGTCGCTTCAGGAAAAGTTCCAGCTCACCTATCTCTTCATCGCCCACGACCTCGCCGTCGTCCGCCACATCAGCGACCGCATCTGCGTCATGTACCTGGGCAAGACGATGGAGCTGGCCAGCCGGGAAGAGATCTACGAGAACCCCCTGCACCCCTACACCAAGGCTCTCCTCTCCGCCGTCCCCATCCCCGATCCCATCGCCGACGCCAAGCGCGAGCGCATCATCCTCACCGGCGATGTGCCCAGCCCCTTGCGACCGCCCGTCGGCTGCGTCTTCCACACCCGCTGCCCCATCGCCATCGACACCTGCAAGCAGGTCATCCCTGAATGGCGCGAAGCCAGCCCCGGCCACTTCGTCGCCTGCCACCGCGTCTAGCGCCGCTTCCTCGTATACGCGCACAAAGGCCCTCCGGTCGACCGGAGGGCCTTTTATTTTATGGCCGCCGCGAAGGTGATTGCGGAGGTGAGGGTGACTCCTTGAAGAGCGCGGGAAGGCCCCCGGCCCGGACCCAGATGCCGCCCCTGCCGCCAAGGCAAGATAACTTCTTGTTAACTTTCCTAGGGTTACGGAGGGGCGCACTGGTTGGTGAAGAACGGGCGAGTGCCTGGGTGGCGGTTGGAAACCCGATCATCATGCATTCTTAAGAAATCTTGAGAAATCCGTGCCATCAGCTTAGTGGGGCCTGGGTGTCAAACACATATTGCGAATTTTGGAAGCTCAGGTATCCTATCGGTATGGAAAACTCGATGGCATCGCCGCCGCGCGCGCCCCATTTGGATCCGGTTGGCAAACTAGCATCAACTTGCCCCGGTCAGGTTGTTTGGACTTCACCAAATCGTCAGTCTGCGTTATTTAGGGCAGATTGTTTTGAGATGATGAAGGGGATTCCGGACAACAGTATCGATTGTATTTGGACTGATCCGCCATACTTCCTCTCCAATGATGGCATGACCTGTGTTGCTGGCCGAATGGTTTCGGTAAATAAAGGTAGTTGGGACAAAAGTCAGGGTGTCGAGCAAGATCACCAATTTAACTTAAGCTGGCTGCGAGAGTGTTATCGGATTTTGAAGCCAGCAGGGACGATCTGGGTCACCGGAACCGTTCACATTTACCTGAGTGTCGGTATGGCGATGCTTCAGTCAGGATATAGGATTCTCAATGATATTACTTGGGAAAAACCGAATCCACCACCTAATCTAGGGTGTCGTTGCTTTACACACTCAACTGAAACAGTACTTTGGGCAACAAAAGCAGCTAAAGGATCCCAATATAGGTATACCTTTAACTACGAGGAAATGCGCCAGGCGAATGGTGGGAAACAAATGAAAACTGTGTGGAGGATGCCTGCCCCAAGCTCAGAAGAGAAAGAGTTTGGGAAGCATCCCACTCAAAAACCTATCGAACTTGTTGAGCGATGTTTACAGGCAAGTACAAAACCAGGTGACATTGACCTGCCCCCGGGCTTTGTACCACGCGCTATGTTAGTCCGTGAGCCCCTGCGAAGTCGAGCCTGGGCATGACGGCCATCGGCGCCGGTGGCCGGTAGCCGAGGGCGCTGTGGGGCCGTATGTGGTTGTAGATCCGGCGCCATTGCTCCAAGAGGATCTGCACCTCCTTGAGGGTGTAGAAGATCTCCCCGTTGAGGAACTCGTCCCGCAGCTTGCCGTTGAAGCTCTCGTTGTAGCCGTTCTCCCAAGGGCTGCCGGGCTCGATGAACAGCGTCGTCGCTCCGACCCGCCCCAGCCACCGCCGAACTGCCTTCGCGGTGAACTCGCCGCCGTTGTCTGATCGAATGTGTTCGGGCACGCCGCGCCAGGTGAAGAGCTCGGTGAGGCACTGCAGCACGTCGTCGGAGCTGAGGCGGCGGGCCGCCCGCAGGGCCAGACATTCCCGCGTGAACTCGTCGATCAGCGTCAGGATCTTCACCAGCCGGCCGTCCTGGGTGCGGACGAAGACGAAGTCATACGCCCAGACGTGGTTCTGCCGGAGCGGTCGCAAGCGGATGCAGGACCCGTCGTTCAGCCACAGCCGTCCCCGTTTGGGCTGCCGCTGGGGGACCTTGAGCCCTTCGCGCCGCCAGATCCGCTCCACCCGCTTGTGGTTCACCCGCCAGCCCCGGGCGCGCAGCAGCCCGGTGACCCGCCGGTAGCCGTAGCGGCCAAACTCCCCGGCGAGCTGGACGACGGCGGCGGTCAAGGGCGCCTCACCGGTGGGTGTCGTGGTCTGGTACCGCTGCGTGGCTCTGGCTTGACCGAGCACCCGGCACACCCGACGCTCCGACACGCCCAAGCGACTCCGGACGTGGTCGATGCAGCGCCGCCGACGGGCCGGGCTCAGAAGTTTCCCTCGGCCGCTTCTTTCAGGATCTGCTTATCGAGGGTCAGGTCGGCCACCACGTGCCGCAGCCGCCCATTCTCCCGCTCGAGTTCCTTGAGCCGGCGCGCCTGGTCGATCCGCAGCCCACCATACTCCCTGCGCCACCGGTAGAAGGTCTGCTCGGTGACCCCCAGCTGTTTGCACGCCTCGACGACGCTCTCCCCCTTGGCCAGGCGGACCTCCGCCTCCCGCAGCTTGTTGATGATCTCTTCCGCCGCGAACCGCTTCCTGGGCATCGCTGCCTCCCTTCCTTCATCCAAACGCACTCACTGTACGCCTGGACTAGTTTTTGGGGGGCAGGTCA